>NZ_JBMFRG010000006.1:0-45827 GCF_049968175.1 Dissulfurimicrobium sp. | reverse complement strand
TCTCCATCTTCTGGGCGTGAAGGAGCTGCTTTTCGAGACGGATCTTTTCGGTGATATCCTTTCCAAGCTCGATGACATGGGTGACCTTGCCGTCTTTCTTGATGGGCACGCTTCTCAATTCCCATATCCTGCCGTCCGGCGTGGTGACGATTTCCATGAAAGGTAGGCCCGTCGTGAAGCTCTGTTGGACAGGGCAGATCTCACACGGCATGGTCCTTTGGTGCCACAGTTCGTAGCAGTGTCTGCCCACGAGTTCCTCCGGTTTTTTACCGAGGCTGTTGGCGGCGCCCTTGTTTGACCAGAGCACCGTAAGATCAGGGGCCTGGAGGGTCAGGTTGTCGGGTATTGCGTCGAGGAGTGCGCTGAATTGGTCTGAAAGGCCGCGGTATCTGGCCTCGCTCTCCTTGAGCGCATCCTCGGCCTTTCTGCGTTCCGTCTCTTTTTCGGCGACCTCCATTGCAAACGAGATGTCCATCGCCAGCTCATCAAGCAGTTTGACCTCTTCTTCATCAAAGAAACCTGTTTTATCGCTGTAGAGGTTCAAGACACCTTTGAGCCTTCCTGCTACATTCAGAGGAAGGGCGGCAGAGGAGCGGTAGCCAATGCGGATGGCGTCTTCGCGCCAGGGTCCCATCCTTGGGTCATTCTTGATATCGTTACACACAACATGTGCTCCGGCTCGCATGGCCCTGCCTGTCGGGCCGTTGCCGCGCAACTCATCGGACAAAATTATGCCGAGCTTGTCGATGTAACCATTTGTAACGCCGGCGCAGGCCACTGCGTCAACCTTTTGTGTCGAGGGATCGGCAATGCCTATCCACGCCATGCGGAAACCGCCTTTTTCAACGGCGATGCGGCAGATATCCTCAAACAGCGCCTGCAGCTCCTTGATACGTACGATGGCCTGATTGACCTCACTCAGGAGGGCATAAAGGCGGTTTAGTTTATGGAGACGGTCCTCGGTCTGTCTGCGTTCCGTGATGTCATTTATGATGGCAAGAAAGACCTGTCCGCCATCTTTTTCCATCATCTGAAGATGGACATCAACCGGATATTCGGAGCCGTCTTTTCTGCGGTGCATGGATTCAAAAACGAGCTGATCCAGCTCCTTCGTTAGCAAGGGTTCGAGCATCGAGCGGAAGGCCTCTTGGGTAAACCCTGGCTTTATGTCATAAGGGGTCAGGTTATAGAGTTCGTCAAGGCTGTAGCCCAGATTCCTGTAGGCCCCTTCATTGACGAAGAGGAATTTCAGGGTATCGGCGTCAAAGACATAGATTTCGTTGAGGCTTCTGGTCAGTATCTCTTTCAGCAGATCCGGGCTTAATTTATTTTCTGATCCGGTCATTTCACGCCCTTTATTTTGTTCCGTGCGGTTTTGACGATATAAACCTACGTCTTTTCTTTGTTTGTCAAAAACGGCAAAATTTGAACCGCGAGATCCAGCTTGTCCAATTTATATAGTCATGGGATATTCGTTTGACAAGCTGATCTTTTAACCCTCCTCCTTTTTCTTTTAACGTTGGAATGGGTCAAAAAGGATTGAAAAGAGATCCCATCTTATTTCTCTTATTTCGATATCGATTTTATGTTATAATTTTTTATTATAAAGTATATCTCGGATTTGGGATTCTGCCCGCACATAATCGGCAGACAATGGATTTCTAGGAGTTCCCATAAATACGGCCGGAAGGCCCGATTTGACCGGAGGTAAAAATGGAGACAAATGGTTATAGGTTATTTGGATTGGCCGCCCTTTTGGGCGTATTTTTTATTGCCTGTACAGCGCAGGAGGCCTCTGCAGGTGTGAACATCAATATCAATCTCGGCCCGCCGCCGATTGTGTTTCATGCGCCGCCGGAGGTGATCATGATACCGGATTCGCCGGTCTATTTCGTCCCGGATCTCGACATCGACGTATTTTTTTACAACGGATATTGGTGGTCGCCGCGCGGGAGGCATTGGTATTGTGCAAGGACGTATAATGGACCGTGGATGATAGTGGAGAGGCGTCATGTACCGCCCCCTTTATCCAGGATCTATCATCATAGCAATTACCGGATTATTTATGAGAGGGAGCACCGTATTCCATACGGACAGCTGAAGAAGGAATGGAGGCGCCATGGGCGCATTGAATGGAATGAAGGTCGCGGCGAATGGCATGAACACGGCCATGGGCGCGGGCATGGAGACCGCAACTGAATTAAGGAAGGTTTCGATCTGCAGAGCAGGGGCCGGGTTCGGCAATAATCACACCTCATTTGGCAGGAGGATGAAATGGTTGGGATGGCGCCCTCAGCCCTTCCATACAGAGATTGAACTGGACGTCCCAATTCGGCATCTTAATGCCGAATGCCCTGAAGAGTTTTTCGTTTGACATGATCGAATTTTTGGGTCTCTTGGCTGTACAAAGGTAACCCTCGGAGGGAATAGGCATGATTTTGCATGCACAGCCTCGTCCGGTGGCGTTTGAAATGGCGCAGGCGAAGCCATACCAGGTGGTCGTCCCGCCTGCGCTCAAGTGGTAAAGTCCAGCGTGGTCTGGCGGAAACTCAAACCCCCCGCCAGCGGTTACAAATCTTGAAAGCACCTGGGCGGTGACTTCTGCTATCATGCGGCTCCAAGTGGGCGCACCTTTTTGGTCGTCCACTATTTTGATGGTGTTTCTTTCCCTAAGCAATCGGAGCATGGTCAGGAGAAAATTTGCACCCCTTGTCCCATAGACCCAGCTTGTGCGAAATATGAGATGGTTGCAGCCGGAAGACCGGACGGCCTCTTCTCCGGCAAGCTTGGTCTTTCCATAGGTGTTTATCGGGTTGGTGGGGTCTTCTTCTGTATATGGACCGCATTTTGTGCCGTCGAATACATAATCGGTTGAGTAATGCACCAGCAGGGCGCCGAGACGCCGGGCCTCCTCCGCCATTACGCCTGGCGCGATCCCATTGACAGCCATGGCAAGTCCTTTTTCTTCTTCGGCCCTGTCTACAGCGGTATATGCGGCTGCATTTATAATAATCGAAGGCCTCAGTCCACTGATGACTGTCCTGATCGAGGCCGGATCCGAAAGATCCATGGCCTCTCTGCCAAGTGCAGCCACATCCCCAAGGGTGGTCAGTGTACGCGCAAGTTCCCACCCTACCTGTCCATTTTTGCCTGTTATGATGATTTTCATCAAGCAAATACCTCTGCGTCCTTGAAGAATTTACCGGCCATATCCTTTGGAGAAAGGATGGGTTTGTTGCTTATCGGCCAGT
Source organism: Dissulfurimicrobium sp. (assembly GCF_049968175.1). Lineage (NCBI taxonomy): Bacteria > Deltaproteobacteria > Dissulfurimicrobium > Dissulfurimicrobium sp. Next base: position 42,576 of record NZ_JBMFRG010000006.1, on the reverse strand, counting down.
CTATGGCGAGGTCAGGGTCGTTCCAGATGATGGTGCGTTCGAATTCAGGTGCCCAGTAGTCCGTGGTCTTGTAAAGGAATTCAGCCACCTTGGACAGGACTAGAAACCCATGGGCAAATCCGGGCGGCACCCACAACATGCGCCTGTTCTCCGCGCTGAGTCTTACCGACACCCATTTCCCGAAGTTCGGCGAGCTGCGCCTGATGTCAACCGCGACATCAAAGACCTCACCTACGATGACCCTGATGAGTTTCCCCTGCGTCTGCCTGATCTGGTAGTGGAGGCCGCGGAGCACGCCCATGATTGAGCGTGAGTGGTTGTCTTGTACGAATTCACGGTCTATGCCGGTAAGCTCCATAAACCTTTTTTTATTGTAACTTTCGAAGAAAAAACCACGCTCATCCCCAAAGACCTTCGGTTCGATGATGAGTACTTCGGGGATGACAGTCGGTATGACGTTCATCTTGTTGAATCACCTCCGTTTGAATCAACCGATCTGCATGTTAAATTAAATAATAAGGCCGTCGAGTCCATCCATCCATGTCCTGCCAAAGGCCGAAAGAGAATGCGCTGCAAGTCGCGCCCCTGTTGCAAGAGATGCCGTGACGTCTTTGTTTTTGAATATGCCTGCCAAAACGCCTGCATTAAAGGCGTCGCCTGCCCCAGTATTGTCAATTATTTCAAATTTAAGCGGTTCCGTCGGGACATGAGCGGTAAGCCCTCTTGAATGGAGAGATGCCCCCATTGCCCCTTGTTTCAGGATTATTGCAGGCCCCCTTGTCTCAGTGAAAAACGGTCGCCTTTTTGATAACATGGGATCGTGATTCAACATGGGGAGCAGGCAATTGGCGGCTTCGGTGCCGGTTTTTCCTGTGAAAAGGCCTGCCTCCGTCTTTGTGACGAAGAGGATATCAGTCCTCTTGAATATCTCTATGATAGGTCTTTCAAGGCCCATCAATGCGTATATTTCACCAGGGTCAAAGCTCAATATCTGGTCTGGAAGTAAGGCCTTCACCAGCCTGATCTGGTTCTCGAGACCTCTTTTCGTCACTACCGAGCTAAGATGGAGGCAGCGCGTCCCTTTTAAACAATCGGCTGGTGCCCAGTCAGTAAGGGTGAATTCCTGATCAGGCGGGATGACCATCATCGCCCTGTCGCGGCTTGCCGTGTCGAGAACTACCACACATATGGCACTCCTGCCCACGCGAGTCACCATGGAGGTCTCTACGCCCGACATGGAGCCAAGAATGAATTCCCCAGCGATGTCTTTGCCTACAGCGCCCAGAAAGCCTGTCTTGAATCCGAGACGCGCCAGGGCGCAGATCGTGTTTGCGGAAGAGCCGCCGCCGCTTTTTGTAATCAGCCTTCCGCAGGTGTCAAGACGCCTTAAGAGCCTGATGGCGTCTTCGTGGCTGCCTGTGATTTCGTGTCCTGGTTCAAGGGCGAAACCATCGTTGCGCAGGGCATCAAGGTCGTCTATTTCATAGATGATATCCAGATTAAGCGCCCCATGGCCCAGGAAGTCTTTTTCGGTCATCATAAATAACCTGTTTAAACTACTTGCCCATTTTCTACAAACCCTTTAATAATTTATCTTAATCTGGTCAAAAGGCATTTGGAAGGCCGATCTGGCCAAAACTATATATGGAGGGTCCGATCATGGCATGCAGCGCCAGGGCGTGCAAAAAGGAAGGTGCAACGATGAAAAAAGATAAGAAGATAGGGGGTGCCATTGTTGCGATTGTCACTCCTTTTAGAGATGGGGTGTTGGATGAGCAGGCGTTGAAAGACCTTATTGAGTGGCAGATAAAGTCTGGAACCCATGGGATCGTGCCTTGCGGGACCACTGGTGAGTCGGCGACGCTCAGCCACGAAGAACACATGAAGGTCGTCGAGGTCACCGTAGCTGCAGTAAACGGGCGCGTGCCGGTCATAGCAGGTACAGGGTCCAATTCCACTGACGAGACCATCATGTTGACCAGGCACGCCAAAAAGGCAGGGGCTGATGCGGCCTTGGTCATAACACCTTACTACAACAAGCCTACGCAGGAAGGGCTTTATCAACACTTTAAAAAGGTGGCGGATGAGTGCAAATTCCCGATGATCCTCTACAATGTCCCGGGCAGAACAGGCGTAAATATGCTCCCACAGACGGTCGCGCGCTGTGCCCAAAACAGATATATAATCGGCATAAAAGAGGCGACAGGCGACCTGAGACAGGTTACGAATGTGATAAGGCTGTGTCCGAAGGGCTTTATCGTGCTTTCCGGAGATGATTTCACGGCCATGCCGACTGTTGCGATAGGCGGAGAGGGCGTCATATCAGTTGCGTCAAACGTTATGCCGAAGGAGATGGCTGCCATGATGGATGCAGCGTTGAGCGGTCATATGGATAAGGCCAGAGACATGCACCTAAAACTCTTTCCCCTGTTCGATTCCTTGTTTATCGAGACAAATCCTGTGCCGGCCAAGGCTGCTTTAGCGCTTATGGGGAAGATACCGTCCGGCGAGTTGAGGTTGCCGCTCTGCCAGATGGGCAATGCAAATCAGGAAAGATTGAAAGAGGTGCTCAAGGGTTACGGGCTTATCTGATTTAAAATGCACGGTGTGCAAAAATATCCGGTGTGGGGGTTTTCAATAGCTGACTAAAATTATGCAGGCTGTTCAAAAGCGTCTGGTATAAGGGCGCGAAAGGTGAATGATGAGGCGTAGTTATGGCGCGCCGCAATGATGAACCGTGAGCGCAATGCAGCGACAGGCGTTTTTTCAACAGCCTACCATGGGGGGAAGATATGATCCGCGCAATAGTAGCAGGCGCCGGGGGCCGCATGGGCGGTCGTATAATCAACATTATAGAGGCCGATAAAGACATTACGCTTGCCGCCGCCTTTGAGAAAAAGGGATCACGGTTCGCGGGACAGGACGCTGGCATAGTCGCAGGGCTCAATAGGGCCCTCGGTATAATTGTCCAAGAAGGTCTTGAAGGTGTGATCGATGAGGGGGATGTACTAATCGACTTCACGTTCCATGAGGCCACATTGAATCATGCCCGCATTGCAGCCGGCGCCAAAAAGCCTATGGTGATAGGCACTACCGGTCTTTCCGCCGCTGAGATCGATGAGATCAGAAATCTGGCCAGATCGTTTCCATGCGTCCTCGCCCCGAACATGAGCGTTGGCGTCAATCTCTTGTACAAACTGGTCGAGATGGCAGCAAAGACCCTTGGTGACGACTACGATATTGAGATAATCGAGGCCCATCACAGGATGAAAAAAGACGCGCCGAGCGGTACGGCCTTGCAGATCGGTAGAGTTGCAGCTGCTGCTGTGGGAAGGAAGCTTGAAGAGGTGGGTGTCTATGCCAGACATGGGTTGATAGGCGAGAGGACAGCTAAGGAAATTGGCATCCAGACCGTCCGCGCCGGCGACATCGTAGGCGAACACACCGTGCTTTTCGGCGGGATCGGCGAACGCATTGAATTGGTACACAAGGCCTCAAGCCGTGATACCTTCGCAAAGGGTGCGGTCAGGGCCGCAAAATGGGTTGTTGGAAAGGGCCCCGGCCTTTACGATATGCAGGATGTCCTGGGCTTGAAATAAAAGGGCATTGACCTGATCTTCCGTTGGAATGAGGGAGGGAGGCAGATGAAACTGGTCAGGTTTATGACAAAAGAAAAAAAGTCGCCCCGTTACGGCATCTGGCGGGACGGATATGTCCGTGTGATCGTAGCCGACCCGTTCGAGGGTATGATCGTGGGGACATCCGAGACGTACCAGGCCGATGAGGTCATCCTTCTTGCCCCATGCACACCATCAAAGATAGTGGCCGTCGGATTGAATTACAAGGACCATGCCGAAGAGCTCAAGATGCCTCTGCCGGATGAGCCGCTTATCTTTTTAAAGCCCCCTTCTTCTGTGATAGGTCAAGGCGATGAGATCGTGAGGCCCGGACAGTCAAATCGCGTGGACTATGAAGCAGAGTTAGGCGTGGTTATAGGCAGAAAAGCAAGAAATGTGCCTCCGCAAATGGCAAAGGGTTACATCCTAGGCTATACCTGCATAAACGACGTAACGGCCAGGGATCTGCAGATGAAGGACGTGCAGTTTACCAGGGCGAAGGGTTTTGACACATTCTGCCCCATCGGACCATGGATAGAGACGGAGTTCGATCCATCCGACGCCCTTGTCGAATGCAGGTTAAACGGTGAGCTCAAACAGTCGTCGAGGACCAGTCAGTTCATTCACGATGTTCCTGAATTGATAAGTTTCATCTCACATATAATGACGCTTGAACCTGGCGATGTTGTATCCACTGGGACGCCAAAGGGCATAGGACCGATGTATCCTGGAGACGAGGTCATTGTAAGTATCGAGGGCATAGGCGAACTCAGAAACAAGGTCATATAAGAGGTCGATATGGATTTTAAGATATCAGAAAGGCTTTCATCGCTCCCGCCGTATCTCTTTGTGGAGCTTGACCGCAAGAAGGAAGAGGTGATGAGACGGGGCGTAGATGTCATAGACTTGGGTATCGGAGACCCCGACCTCCCAACCCCGCAGTTTGTTGTGGAGAGGCTCAAAGAGGCGGCGGGAAGGTCGCAGAATCACCGCTATCCGTCCTCCGCCGGCATGGCGGAATTCAGGTGTGCGGTCGCGGAGTGGTGCAGGAGGCGTTTCGGTCTGGTGCTTGATCCTGATAGAGAGGTTGCATGTCTGATCGGTTCAAAGGAGGGGATCGCCCATTTCCCGATTGCATTTTTAAACCCTGGCGATGTGGCGTTGGTTCCAACCCCTGGCTATCCCGTCTATCACATAGGTACCCTCTTTGCAGGCGCAAAGACCCATTTCATGCCGCTTGTTGAAAAAAATGCATTCCTTCCCGATCTTGACTCCATAGCCCCAGAGGTGCTCAAAGGTGCGAAGGTCCTGTGGCTCAACTATCCCAATAATCCCACGGCGGCGATTGCACCGGAAGGATTTTACGAAAAGGTGGTTGCATTTGCAAAGGAGCACAGGCTCATTGTCTGTCACGATGCGGCTTACAGCGAGATGACTTATGATGGGTACCGTGCGCCGAGCTTTCTTGAGATTCCCGGAGCAAAAGACGTGGGCATAGAGTTCCATTCGCTCTCCAAGACCTACAATATGACAGGCTGGCGGATTGGTTTTGCCATAGGACATCCGGATCTGATAGCAGGGCTCAAGAAGGTGAAGTCCAATGTGGATTCCGGACAGTTCAATGCAGTACAGGAGGCGGCCATAGCCGCACTCCAAAGCGATCAGTCCTTTATAGAGGAGATGCGGAAGGTCTATTCGGAGCGGCGGGACATGTTGGTCAAGGGGCTCAGGCGTCTTGGGATTGCGGCCCCATTTCCAAAGGCCACCTTCTACGTCTGGACCTCTGTGCCGAAGGGCCATACGTCCCAGAGTTTCTCGGGTCTGCTTCTTGAAAAGGCTGGGATAGTCTGTACCCCTGGAAGCGGCTTCGGTGCACCGGGCGAGGGTTACGTAAGAATGGCACTAACGGTGCCGGTCGGGAGGCTTGAAGAGGCCATTGGGCGGCTTGAAAAGGTGCTGAACTAACAGAAATGGCATGGAAGATGGCGTACATAGGCCTTGGAGCGAATCTAAGGCCAAGGCGCAAAAATTGTCTTTTAGCGATCGAGCTCCTTAAAAAGACGCCTGAGATCAGGGTTGTCTCCATGTCGAGATTTTACGAGACAGAGCCTGTAGGGGTCGACACAACGCATCTCTTTGTAAATGCGGCAGCTGGAATAGAGACCAGTCTTCTGCCGTACCCCCTCCTTGATATGCTCTTGCAGATCGAACATAAACTCGGGAGGGACAGGTCAAAAGGCCCTGACAGGACGATAGACATTGATCTCCTCTATTATGAAGGCGTTAAGATAGACGAAGGCGGCCTTTCACTTCCTCATCCAAGGGCGTCTGGGAGGCGTTTTGTCCTTGCCCCATTGGTCGAAATAGCGCCTGATCTCAATATCGGCCCAGAAGGTGAAACGGTCGCAATGCTTTTAAGCCGACTGCCAGAAATACCGTCGGTCAGGATGATGGATAAGGGATCGCGGTCTTGAAATTTATTTTCTTTATCTTGCTATATGGGGTAATCTATTTCTCCTTCATCAAACCCTTCTTAAGGGGCTATCGCGGTGCGACTGGCAATACGAGGGGTGCGATCCAGCCTCCACCACCCATCCACGATGAACTCGTAAGGGATCCTGTTTGTGGGGTCTTTGTCCCGAAAAGGCAGGCTGTTGCGCTTATAATGGATGGCAAGATCCATTATTTCTGCTCTGAAAGGTGTAGAAAACAATTCATTGCTGGCTCCGGCCGCCGCTAAGAATCCTCTCGGGTTTTCAAACGTCAGATGGAGGCGTGCGAGAAATGGTGAGGCGTGGGCGCCTAAAGTACGCTGCAACGGCGAGCCATGGGCAGGATGTAAAGTAGCAGAAGGGTTTTTTCAACAACCTGGCCAGCTCTTGATTATCTCAATCACAAGCCTGCAAACCCTTGCCATGTCCTCCAGTCTTATGAATTCACTGGTGCTGTGGACATTTTGCATACCTATCCCCATGATAACAGTTGAAAGCCCCTTGCCGTTAAAGATATTGGCATCGCTCCCGCCGCCGGTCTTTCCGGTCTTAATATCCCTACCCAAGACCCTTGCAGCATCCATCGCGGCCTTGACAAGTTGGTGGTCGTCGGGGACGGACATGGCAGGGTAGTCGTCTCTTACCTCAGCCTGTACTAACGGGAGGCCGTCCAAGCCATCCTTTCTGAATTCAGAGGCCACTTTGTGAAAGCGCCCTATGATCTCGTCCTCCACCTCACGGAGCCTCTTCGGGCTATGGCTCCTCACCTCACCGTCCATCTCCACTTCGCCTGGTACGATATTTGTCGCATTGCCGCCCCGGATGACCCCGATATTCGCCGTTGTTTCATCGTCTATGCGTCCCATCGGGATTGTAGAGAGGGCCTTGGCCGCAATCCTTATGGCGTTTATCCCGTCTTCCGGCCTGATGCCTGCATGCACGGCCTTTCCAACTACTTTTAGATGGAATCTGATCGCGGCAGGGGCCATGGTGATGAGCATATCCGGGTTGGTGGCGTCAAGGGCATAGCCTGCCCTGGCTTTAAGAAGCGCAGGGTCAAAAGCCTTGGCACCCAGGAGCCCTATCTCCTCGCAAACAGTAAAGAGGAACTCCACAGGGCCGTGGGCCACATCGTATTCTTTTAAGAGATTTGCAACCTCTATCAGGATGGCTATGGCCGCTTTGTCGTCAGAGCCGAGGATTGTCGAGCCGTCAGTGGAAAAGACACCTTCTTTGAAGATGGGTTTTATACCCCTTCCTGGTTCGACCGTGTCCATGTGGGCGTTGAAAAAGAGTGGAGGGACGTCTTTCACGCCAGGGGTGCGCACTATTAGATTGCCGCTGCTGGATCCAGTCTCGGACTTGGTTTTATCCTCGATTACCTCAAATCCAAGGTCTGAAAAATGTCTCCTGAGCCACGCACAGACCGCAGCTTCCTCCCTGGACGGGCTGTTGATCTTGACAAGCTCCATAAAGGTATCAGAAAGGCGCCTTAAATCAGGTCTTATCTCTTTTTTTCTCATTTTTGTCCACGTCCTGTTTGATAGCGATCTTTAGTACCTCGTCCATATATTTTACTACATGGAAGGTTATTTTTTTTCGGATATGACGAGGTATCTCCTCAAGGTCTTTCAAATTTCCTTCAGGGATCACAACCCTTGAGATGCCGGCCCTCAGGGCGGCCAAGGCCTTTTCCTTGAGTCCGCCGATGGGGAGCACCCGGCCCCTTAGGGTGATCTCCCCCGTCATTGCCACGTCTTTATCTACAGGCCGGTCTGTCAGCGCGGAGACAAGGGCGGTCGTGAGGGTTATGCCGGCAGAAGGCCCGTCTTTTGGTATGGCCCCTGCCGGGACATGTATGTGGATGTCTTTGTTCTCAAATGTCTGTGGATCAATACCCAGGGACTCGGCCCTTGATCTTGCAAAACTCAGGGCGGCCTGGGCAGATTCCTTCATAACCTCGCCAAGGAGACCTGTAAGGGTAAGGCCGCCCTTACCCTTCATAAGTGTGGCCTCAATCCTCAGGACCTCTCCGCCGAAAGGTGTCCACGCAAGACCCGTCGCCACCCCAACCTGACTCTCTTCTTGGGCGAGCTCAGGTTGATACGGTGGGATGCCGAGATATCTGCTGAGACTTAGGGCCGTGACCTTAAACGGCCCCTTTTCCCCTTCTGCGATACGGCGGGCCGCTTTTCTACAGACCGCTGCTATCTGACGCTCGAGTTCACGGAGACCGGCCTCACGTGTGTATTCCTCTATTATCTTCATAAGGGTGGTGTCAGGTATATCGAGTGTATCTTTCTTAAGGCCGTGTTCTTTGATTTGGCGCGGAAGGAGATAGCGCCTTGCAATGGCCGCCTTTTCGTCGGTCGTATAACCTGATAGCCTTATGAGTTCAAGCCTGTCCAGGAGGGCGGACGGGATAGAGTCAGTCACATTGGCCGTCAGTACAAAGAGAACCCTTGAAAGGTCGAACGGAAGGTCTATGTAGTGGTCGAAAAATGTGTTGTTTTGCTCTGGATCAAGAACCTCCAGGAGGGCAGCAGCGGGGTCGCCCCTGAAGTCAGTGCCAATCTTGTCCACCTCATCCATCATAAATACAGGGTTGTTGGTCCCAGCCCTCTTGATTCCCTGGATGATTCTGCCTGGGAGTGCCCCTATATAGGTGCGCCTGTGACCGCGTATCTCCGCCTCATCCCTTACGCCGCCAAGCGAGACCCTGACGAATTTGCGACCCAGGGCCCTTGCCACAGAGCGGCCGAGGGAGGTCTTGCCGACGCCGGGCGGTCCGACAAAGCAAAGGATAGGTCCTTTTACAGATCGATTCAGTTTCCTTACAGCTATGTATTCTATGATGCGTTCTTTGACCTTTTCGAGGTCATAGTGGTCTTCATCCAATACCTTCTGTGCCCTTGCGACATCCAGTTTGTCGTTTGTGGATCTGGACCACGGCAGTTCAATCAACCAGTCGAGATAGGTCCTGATTATCGAGGCCTCTGAGGCATCGGGGTGCATGGATTCCAGACGCCCTATCTGTTTTAACGCCTCTTCTTCGGCATCGGGCGGCATGCGGGCCTCTATGACCTTTTTCCTGAGCTCGCTGAGCTCTTCAGTCCTGTCGTCTATCTCGCCGAGCTCGCGCTTTATGGCGTTCAACTGCTCCCTGAGGAAGTATTCACGTTGGGTCTTGGTCATTTCCTCCTTGGCCTCGGATTGGATTTTGGCCTGTACGGTCGTGACCTCAAGTTCCCTGGCAAGGAGGTCGTTTACAACCTTTAGTCTTTCAACAGGGTCTGCAACTGCTAAAAGATTCTGTGCGTCGGCAGGCTTTAACTTCAGATTTGATGCCACCATATCGGCAAGCCGACCAGGCTCGTAGAGATTGTTCAATACAGCCCCTATCTCTGGGCTGAAGACCCCTTTCAGGGCAAAGAGTTTCTCGGCCTGTTCTTTGACATTTCTTATAAGCGCCTCGATCTCTACTGTGATCTCGCCGGGTTCCTCCTCTTTTATTGGTCTTATGCGCACCCTGATATATGGTTCTTCCTGTAGGAATTCTAATATCTCGCCCTTTATTAAGGCCTGGGCAAGGATTTTCAGTCGCCCATCAGGGAGCTGAAGCGTCCTGATGATTGCAGCCGCCACGCCTAGATGATAAAAGTCGTCTCTGTCCGGGGTCTCTTCAGCTGGGTCTTTCTGGGCCGTTAGAAAGATAAGTCTATTTGACCTCAGCGCCTCGTTTACAGCCGCTACTGAGGCCTCTCTGCCGACAAAGAGCGGGACTACCATTGAAGGGAATACTATTACATCCCTCAGCGCCATAAGTGGCAGCTCATCCGGTATTTCTATTGTCTGCTGTCCGCCAGCATCGTCCGTGATAATAAAATTATCGTCAATGTCCATATCGCTCCACAATCCCATGCAGGGGCCTCTTTAAAAAATCTCTCGGATTTTTATCTAAGTATAAATGGCCGTCATAAATTGCCAAGATAAATTAATCGTCTATCCCTTTTTTAAGTCGGATATCCGGCAGGAATACGGCCAGCACCCCAAGTAATGGGAGATATGAGCAGATATGATAGACGAATTCAATGTCATACATGTCAGCCAGTTTCCCCAGCACGGCAGCGCCTATACCGGCCATACCGAAGGCAAGTCCGAAGAACAGGCCGGAAATGGTGCCCACCTTGCCTGGAATGAGTTCTTGGGCGAACACTAAGATGGCGGAAAAGGCGGATGCCAGAGTGAAACCGCCTGCAAAGGCCAGAATACCAGTCCATGTCAGGTTTGCATAGGGCAGGGCAAGGGTAAATGGTGCAGCCCCGAGGATAGAGAGCCAGATGACCTTTTTTCTCCCTATCCGATCGCCGATTGGCCCGCCGATGAGCGTACCCGTCGCAACGGCGAATAGAAATGTGAAGAGGTAATACTGTGCCTGCTGCATTGGCAGATGAAAGCGGTGCATTAGATAAAAGGTGAAGTAATTGGTGATACTTGCCAGATAAAAATATTTGGAGAATATGAGCGCCAAAAGGATCAGTAGGGAGATGGTGACTGTGCGCCTGGAAAACGCTGATTTTGCATCCTGATGGCCTTTGGATCCCCCGCCTTTATATGTGCGGCGGCGTTCATACCAATGCCCTACATTTATAAGTACCACGATTGCAAGCATGGCAAGAAACGAAAACCATAAGATGCTGTGTTGCCCACATGGGATAATGATCCAGGCCGCCATTAGGGGCCCTATGGCAGTGCCCGCATTGCCACCTACTTGGAAAATGGACTGTGCAAATCCATATTTTCCGCCTGATGCCATTCTCGCAACGCGTGAGGATTCGGGATGAAAGACCGATGACCCCATGCCTACCATGGCGGCAGCGATGAGCAACGCGTCATAGTTCCAGGCCATAGCCAGGACCAGGAGGCCGCATAGGGTACAGCCCATGCCAAAGGCCAGGGAATAAGGCCTGGGATGCCGGTCCGTATAGAACCCTACCATCGGTTGGAGCAGAGAGGCGGTAATCTGATAGACTAGGGAGATCGTACCGACCTGGACAAATGTGAGCGCAAAATTGTTTTTTAGAAGGGGATATATTGCAAAGATCAATGATTGGATGGTGTCGTTCAAAAAATGGGAAAAACTGATGGCCCCTAATACCTTTAATGAACCTGTCTGCCAGTGGGCGTATCCAGTTTCCGGAGAGGCCCCATTCCATTCCGTTTCAGTCAAGGTCATTGCTCCTTTCCGGGGAATGGCCGATGACTATAATGTAATTAGTGTTGATTTGTAAATATGTATCAGCACCTCCCATAGAGTGGGTTTGGAAAACGTTCAAAGCGGCGCTCATGATCTTTATAAAATTTTTATATCTTTCAGCCCATTTTTTGCATCAATTTTATCTCTCTTTTGATATCCTTATTAAAAAAATAAGTCGGTGAGGAAGTTTTATGGATGTATTTTATACCGCTTTAGTTATGGCGTTCTTAGGGTTGTCATGGTTGTTCCTGAAGTTACTGGAAGGCATCTAAGGAGAGGAGGAAAGATGGATATCTTTTATTGGATAGTGGGTATAGTGACGTTTGGGGTATTTGTTTACCTCATAATAGCACTTTTGAAACCGGAGATGTTCTCATGACATTAAACGGCATCCTACAAGTTGTTTTATATTTTGGCGTCCTATTGCTCCTGGCAGGACCGCTGGGAGTTTATATGGCCCATGTTTATGAAGGAGAGCCATGCTGCCTGGATTGCATAGCAGGGCCGGTGGAGCGGATTTTTTATAGGCTTTGCGGCGTCAGTCAAAACGAAGAGATGGACTGGAAGGAATATGCCATGGCTGTGCTTATCTTCAATGTTGGCGGTATATTCCTGCTCTATTTTCTGCAGCGCATCCAGGGCGTCTTGCCCCTTAACCCTCAGAACTTTCCGGCAGTCCCTCCCGACCTTGCCTTTAACACCGCTGTAAGCTATGTGACAAACACTAACTGGCAGGCCTATAGTGGAGAGGCTACGATGAGTTATCTGACGCAGATGATAGGGCTTACTGTGCAGAATTTTGTCTCGCCAGCTGTGGGAATGGCCGTACTCGTGGCCCTGATCCGCGGGTTCAAGAGGCGTTCCGTTCAGACCATCGGCAATTTCTGGGTCGATCTCACTAGATCGATATTATATATCCTTATGCCACTATCGCTGATATTATCGCTGTTCCTCGTATCTCAAGGTGTGGTACAGAGCCTAAGCGGGTATAAGATTGTAAGGCTCGTCCAGGGCGTCAGCTACGACAGGGTAAGGCTCAACAGCGACGGAAGGCCGGTCATTGACGCAAGCGGCAAACCTGTTGTTGAAAAGGTGCAGACAAGGGAACAGGTTATACCGCTTGGACCCGCGGCCTCTCAGATCGCCATCAAGCAACTCGGCACAAACGGCGGGGGGTTTTTTGGTGCTAATTCCGCCCATCCCTTTGAGAACCCGACGCCGCTGTCGAATTTTTTGGAGCTCCTGGCGATTTTGCTTATACCGGCTGCGCTTTGTATAACCTTTGGAAAAATGGTTGGCGATGTGCGACAAGGCCGAGCGCTATTTGCAGCTATGCTGATCATCTTAATCGCGCTGATGTCCCTGTGTCTGTGGAGCGAACAGCGCGGCAATCCAAATTTCGCCACGCTCGGCATTGATCAGACAGCGAGCGCGCTTCAGCCTGGCGGCAACATGGAGGGCAAGGAGACACGCTTTGGAATCATCGATTCCGTCCTCTGGACAGCAGTGACCACGGCCGTCTCGAACGGCTCGGTAAATTCTATGTTCGATTCATTCACGCCCCTCGGCGGTCTCTGTCCAATGTTTCTGATGCAATTGGGTGAGGTTGTATTCGGGGGTGCGGGTTCAGGGCTTTATGGCATGCTTATATTTGCAATTATTACTGTCTTTATCGCCGGACTGATGGTAGGCCGCACGCCTGAATATCTCGGTAAGAAGATCGAGGCGTTTGAGATGAAGATGGCCTCGCTGGTGATCCTGATTGTCAATGGACTCGTCATGGTTGGCGCGGCAATTGCGGTTTCTACAAAGGCTGGTGTTGTTGGTATTGCAAATCCTGGACCCCATGGATTTTCAGAGATACTCTACGCCTTTACATCCACTACAAATAACAATGGCAGTGCCTTCGCCGGTCTCAATGCAAACTCGGTATTTTACAACACTGCCCTTGGAATTACGATGTTTTTAGGCCGTTTCTGGGTGATACTCCCGGTCCTTGCGATCGCGGGATCTATGGCCAGGAAGAAGCATGTGCCTGCGAGCCTTGGGACGTTGCCGACGCATACCCCCTTGTTCATCATGTTTTTGATCGGGGTCGTGTTTATAGTAGGGGCCTTGGCCTTCCTGCCCAGTCTGGCCCTTGGACCGATCGCCGAATACATGAACATGATGATAGGTAGATAATATCTTATCAGCGAGGGAATAATGAACAGAAAATCTAAAAGCTCTCTCTTCGAGCCGGCCATCGTGAAGCGGGCATTGTTAGATTCGATCAGTAAGCTGAACCCAGCCCATCAAATCAAGAACCCTGTGATGTTTGTCGTCGAGGCGGGAAGCATGCTTACCACATTCCTTTTTATCCGCTCTCTCTTAGGAAACACCGGGGAATCGCCCCTTTTTATCCTGCAAATATCAGTCTGGCTCTGGATCACCTTGCTTTTTGCAAACTTTGCAGAATCCATGGCAGAAGGGCGCGGCAAGGCACAGGCCGATGCACTGCGCCAGACACGCCGAGATATCATGGCCAAAAAGCTCTCAAAGCCCGAGCCAGATGCGGAAGTCACTCAGGTTGTCTCTTCACGGCTCAAAAAAGGGGATATTGTCCTGGTGGAGGCCGGGGATATCATCCCCAGCGACGGTGAAGTCATTGCCGGAGTGGCCTCTGTCAACGAAAGCGCCGTAACCGGAGAGAGTGCGCCTGTAATTAGGGAAAGCGGAGGGGATCGAAGCGCGGTTACAGGAGGGACGATCGTCCTCTCGGATTGGCTTGTCATAAGGATAACCGCTGATACCGGAGAGACATTTCTGGACAGAATGATTTCAATGGTTGAAGGTGCGAAACGCCAGAAGACACCTAACGAGATAGCCCTGGATATCCTCTTGGCAGGTCTGACCATCATCTTTTTGCTGGTAACCGTGACGCTTCTTCCTTTCTCCATATTCAGCGCCAAGGTCGCAGCTCAAGGTAGCCCTGTAACCATCACTGTCCTCGTTTCACTCTTGGTCTGCCTTATACCAACGACCATAGGTGGGCTGCTTCCAGCCATAGGCATAGCAGGCATGGATCGAATGATTCAGGCCAATGTGATTGCAAAGTCCGGCAGGGCCGTAGAGGCGGCCGGCGACGTTGATGTACTGCTGCTCGACAAGACAGGGACTATAACACTGGGCAACAGGGAGGCCACTGAGTTTCTGCCTGCACCTGGAATCAACATCCAGACCCTGGCCGATGCAGCCCAGCTCGCCTCCCTTGCAGACGAGACTCCTGAGGGCAGGAGTATTGTGGTTCTGGCAAAGAAAAAATACGGTCTTCGAGAACGGGATATTCATTCGCTTGGTGTAACATTTGTCTCCTTTACCGCCCAGACGCGTATGAGCGGCGTAAATCTCGAGGGACGGGAGATACGCAAGGGCGCTGTGGACGCCGTGGAAAAATATGTCTCATCAAAGGGGGGGATATTCCCGCATGTTGTCCGTACCATGGCCGACGATATAGCCAAGCAGGGAGCTACGCCTCTCGTTGTGGCTGAAGGGGCAAAGGTGCTCGGTATTATTCGTTTAAACGACATAATCAAGGGCGGTATCAAGGAGCGCTTTGCGGAAATGAGGAAGATGGGAATCAAGACGGTCATGATAACAGGAGACAATCCGCTCACGGCGGCCGCGGTTGCTGCAGAGGCAGGGGTTGATGATTTTCTGGCCGAGGCAACGCCTGAGGCGAAACTGAAGCTCATAAGGGAGTATCAGGCAGGCGGCAGGCTGGTCGCCATGACAGGCGACGGTACAAACGATGCGCCCGCGCTCGCCCAGGCGGATGTCGCTGTGGCCATGAATACCGGGACACAGGCCGCGAAGGAGGCTGGCAATCTGGTGGATCTGGACTCAAACCCTACAAAGTTGATCGAGATCGTTGAGATCGGAAAGCAGCTCCTCATGACACGCGGCGCACTTACCACCTTCAGTATAGCGAATGATGTGGCCAAATACTTTGCCATCCTGCCTGCCGCCTTTATTTCGATCTATCCGTCACTCGGGGTGTTGAACATCATGAGGCTTACCTCTCCGCAAAGCGCCATCCTTTCCGCGGTGATTTTTAACGCCCTGATCATATTTTTTCTGGTTCCCCTTGCGCTTCGCGGTATAAAATATCGTCCTATGGGCGCACAGATAGTACTGCGCAATAACGTTCTGATCTATGGCGGTGGCGGGCTCGTTATACCGTTCATCGGGATCAAGTTGATCGACATGCTGATAACAGCCCTGCATATTGTATAACAGCCTATTGCATTGATAAGATTGAGGTTGATAAAAAAATGGAGGATATTAAAGTGTTCATAATAATTCGTAAAGCGTTCATGGCTTTGATCCTGCTCACGCTTCTTACTGGAATTGCATATCCACTGCTTGTGACCGGACTTTCGCAGGCAATATTTCCATATCAGGCAAACGGCAGCATCATAGTAAAGAACGGCAAACCGGTAGGGTCTGCACTGATCGGTCAACAGTTCGACGACCCGAAATACTTCTGGGGAAGACCTTCTGCGACCACTCCCTATCCCTATAATGGTTCCTTGTCTTCTGGCTCCAATCTGGGGCCTGACAACCCTGAACTTATAAAGGCGGTACAGGCACGGATTCAGGCCCTCCATGCGGCAGACCCAGGCAATACGGCAAAGATACCAGTGGACCTGGTCACGGCCTCAGGCAGCGGTCTTGATCCGCATATAAGCCCGGCTGCGGCGGAATATCAGGTACGGAGGGTCGCCTTGGCGCGTGGTATCAGTGAGGCAAAGATCCGTGCCCTTATAGCTGCGAATACCGAAGGACGTGAATTCGGGATATTGGGGGAACCCAGGGTCAATGTCCTTAAGTTGAATTTGGCACTCGATGACCTATAAAATCATAAAACCTCTGTATTGTTGTGCCACTGTTCTGGGAGGATCTGGATCTCGACAACAAGGAGGCCCGGATGGCCTCTGTGTGTCTTGTGCACAGGATGTCCACAGCTGGAAAAAGACTGTCGGGCTAAGCCATGGTATGAACGGGTAATCGTGCATTAAATGAGACGAGGAAAAGAAGAATGGAAGAGGCCGGGCCAAGCCCTGATCTCCTTTTAGCGCAGGTGCAAGAGGAAGAGAGGCGAAAAAAAGAAGGGAAATTAAAGATTTTTTTCGGAGCCGCCCCTGGTGTCGGAAAGACCTATGCCATGCTCAATGTGGCTAGAAAGAAACTTGCCGAGGGCGCCGATATCGTAGTTGGAATAGTAGAGACCCATGGTCGCCCTGAGACAGGGGCCATGCTTGAGGGCCTGGAGATTATCCCAAGGCGCGAGGTTGAATACCTAGGCACTGTTCTCAGGGAATTCGACCTTGATGCGGCGCTTGCCCGCAGACCTGGGATAATTCTTGTTGATGAACTGGCCCACACCAATGCGCCAGGGAGCCGACACAAGAAGCGTTGGCAGGACGTATTTGAGCTGCTTGCGGCAGGGATAAACGTATACACTACGCTGAATGTTCAGCATCTTGAAAGCCTCAATGACGTAGTCGCCCAGATTACCGGGGTCAGGGTTCGTGAGACCTTGCCGGATTCCGTGCTCGACCGTGCTGATGACATAGAGCTCATAGATCTTCCGCCTGATGAACTGCTTCAGCGCCTAAAGGAAGGAAAGGTCTATATCCCTGAGGTGGCCATTCACGCAAGGGAGAATTTCTTCCGGAAGGGCAACCTTTTGGCCTTGCGGGAGCTTGCATTGCGCCGTACTGCTGAACGTGTTGACGATCAGATGCTGAAATATAGGATCGGGAAAGGAGTCAAGGCTATATGGCCAGCAGCGGAACGTATCATGGTATGTATTGGGGCAAATCCGCGTTCGATCCGTCTCATCCGCGCTGCCAGGCGGATGGCGGCAGGCCTCAGGGCGGACTGGATAGCGGTTACTGTTGAGGCCCCATCGACGGTGAAGCCATCGAAAGACGACCTTAGGCGGCTATCCGAACATATGCGGCTTGCTGAAAGTCTTGGGGCGGAGGCGGTAATACTCTCCGGTCATAAGGCCAGCGAAGAAATACTCAATTATGCCCGTTCCCGCAATGTCACCAAACTCATTATAGGAAAGCCGACCCATCCACGCTGGAAGGACAGGATATTCGGTTCCCTCCTGGATGAAGTGGTCAGAGGGAGCGGCGATATAGACGTTTATGTGATTACAGGTGACTCAGGCGAGCCGTCGCCGAGTCCCATTGCTAGGCCGCAGCAACGGCGGACGGATGCAAAGGAATGGTTTTTCAGCATCGGAATTGTCGCAGCTTTCACTGTTTTTGTTATTATTATGCGTCCTTATTTAACGCTTGTAGACGTGGCGATGACATACCTGCTCGGCATTGTGCTTGTGGCGAGCCGTACAAGCAAATGGCCATCTCTTTTTGCGACGATGTCCAGCATCACAGCCCTAGATTTCTTCTTTGTACCCCCTGTATACACCTTTTCCGTCTTGGATATGAGGTATTTTTTTACGTTCATCGTCATGTTTTTTGTAGCTTTTGTCATCAGCAAACTCACCCTGCGGGTTCGTGAGCAGGCAAATGCCGCCAGGCGGCGGGAAAGAAGGACGGCGGCCCTCTATAGGCTAAGCCGCGAGCTGGTGCATGAACGTGGGATCCCTGAGCTGAGTTCTACCATCATAAAACATCTGAACGAGGTCTTGTCTTGCAAGGTTGTCATCCTTGTACCGGATGAAAAAGGTGCCCTGACCGTTCCTGTCACTGGCAAAGAGACCTTCGCCCTTGATCAGAGGGAGTTCAGTGTTGCCCATTGGGTCTTTGAACACAGGCAACGGGCTGGTCTGGGAACAGATACGCTGCCAGGTGCGATGGCTTTGTATCTACCCCTTGCTACCTCGATGAGGACGGTGGGTGTCTTGGGTATTCTGCCTAACAAACCGGCAAGTATTTTTGATCAGGAGCATATACAGCTGCTTGAGAGTTTTGCCAACCAAATAGCCGTTGCATTTGAACGGGCCTTCCTCGCTGAAGAGGCGCAACGCGCTGTCTTAAAGGCCGAGACAGAGAGCCTTAGGAATACCTTGCTCAGCTCCATTTCCCACGATTTGCGCACACCTCTGGCGGCTATTACCGGGGCTGCAACAGCACTTTTTCAGAGGGATATAAACATTGATCAGCAAGGTATGCATGAATTGATCTCGACTATATATGAAGAGGCTGAACATCTCAATGAGATTATACGCAATGTCCTCGATATGATCAGGCTTGAGACCAAGGCTATAAGCGTAAAAAAGGAGTGGCAATCGATTGAAGAGGTCGTCGGGGTGGTGCTGAACCGTCTTTCCGAAAAGCTGAAAGACCGCGAGCTCAAAGTAGATATCCCTGCCGACCTTCCGCTGGTCCCTTTTGATCCATTACTTATCGAGCAAGTGCTCATGAACCTGCTGGACAATGCCATCAGATACACCCCAGCTGGTACCCAGATCAATTTAACCGCCAGGATCAAGGAAGATGTCCTTCTTGTGGAATTGGCGGATAGGGGAAAGGGTATCCCGGCGGGTGATGAAGAGAGGATATTTGAAAAGTTTGTGCGTGGTTCTGTCGCAGGGGGGGGGATAGGATTGGGGCTGACCATCTGCCGTGCCATTGTTAATGCGCATGGGGGGCGTATATGGGCTGAAAACAGGCCTGGAGGCGGCGCTGTCTTTAAATTCACCCTGCCCATTGAAGGCAAGCCGTCCATGCCGGAACCTGAGGAAGAGATGCGGAATGTGGCATGACCAGCGGTGATAAAGAACAGATACTTCTTATAGAAGACGAGCCCCAGATGCTTCGTTTTCTCAAGATAATCCTTCAAGGCCATGGTTATAGGCTGGCCGAGGCCACCAGTGGGGAAGATGGGCTTACACAGGTGGCTGTCAGGAATCCCGACGTGGTCTTGTTGGATCTCGGCCTTCCTGATATGGACGGTCTCAGCGTCATACAGAGGATGCGCGAATGGAATTCCGTCCCTATCATAGTTATCTCGGCCAGGGAGCAGGAAAGAGACAAGGTGAGGGCGCTTGACCTGGGAGCGGACGATTATTTGACTAAACCCTTTGGCGCCGGTGAATTGCTTGCCCGCATCAGGGTGGCGTTGCGCAATATGGTGATGAGGAAGGCTGATCGACAACAGCCTAGCTTTATTTCCGGCAACCTAGAGGTGGATTTTCTAAAGCGCCGGGTCTTTCTGGATGGGAAAGACGTGCACCTTACCCCGATCGAATACAAGTTGCTTGCCACCTTGGTCCGCAATGCAGGAAAAGTGCTCACTCACAGTCAGTTGTTAAAAGAGGTATGGGGGCCCCTTTATATCCATCAGACCCAATACCTGAGGGTCTATATGGCCCAGCTCCGTCATAAACTTGAGACCGATCCTGCACGGCCAAGATTTCTTATCAACGAACCAGGGGTTGGATATAGGTTTAAGATCGCGGACAGCGAAGGCGGATGCGATTGATTCATTTATTGATCTATTTTTTATTTACAAAATAGACGTCTTGTTATAAAATCTGAAATCAACGTCATTTTATAAAATAAGGTGTCATGTATATTTTATATGGGTCTCAAGGGCAAAGTGATGATGGATATAAGGCCTACCCGTAGGGAAAGGGAAAGGTTGGCTCAACGTCAAGAGATGCTTATCGCTGCCCTGGAGCTTTTCTCCGAGAAGGGTTATCACAACGTCTCTATGCATGAGATCGCAGAAAGGTCCGAGTTTGCTATCGGGACGCTTTATAAGTTTTTTAAAAACAAAGAAGACCTATATAGGGCCTTGATGCTTGAAAAGGCCATGGAATTTCACGACACCCTAAACGAGGTCCTCTCTAGAGACGACGATGTCCTGGCGGTCGTTAGAGATTATGTCGTTACAAAGGCAAGGCTTTTCGCCGACAACATACCCATCCTACGCCTCTATTTTGCCGAAACGCAAGGGGTAAGTTTCAACATAAAGGCAGGTATTGACCAAGACATACGCAAGCTGCATAGAGATACCTTAAAGGCCCTGAGCTCCGTGATGGAAAAGGGCGTCCGCACAAAGGTGTTTCGCAGTATAGATCCTCATCATTTAGCCCTGGCCCTGGAGGGGTTGACCAGAACCTTTCTCTTTTTTTGGCTGGAGGAATTGGACCGACATGCTTATGGAATGAGTACCCAGCTGATTGTCGATCTGTTTCTTAATGGATCTTTGGCCAGGGATCGGGCATCCGAAAACAATTCCGACGATCAAAAAATTTAAATAGGGGCTAGGCATGAGAAATATGAACAGGGTGAGGTTTGTGATGGCCGCGGTCCTCGCCGTCGGCCTATTGTTGTACGGCTGCGGCGAGCAAAAAAAGGGGGCCGGTCCGCCACAGCCTAGAACCCCTGAGGTAGCTGTGATAACGGTGCAACCTGAACAAGTTGAACTCACCACTGAATTGCCTGGCAGGGTATCGGCCTTTTGTGTTGCAGAGGTGCGCCCGCAGGTAAGTGGCATCATCCAGAAACGGCTGTTCACCGAGGGCTCGGATGTCAAGGCCGGGCAGGTGCTGTATCAGATCGACCCCGCACCCTTTCAGGCGGCCTACGACAACGCAAAGGCCGCTTTGGCCAAGGCTGAGGCCAATTTGATCCCGGCCCGTCTAAAGGAAGAGCGCTACAGAGAACTGGTTAAGATCAAGGCAGTGAGCCAGCAGGACTACGACGATGCCTATGCCGCATTTAAGCAGGCCGAAGCCGAGCTTGCATCAGCCAAGGCCGCAGTGGAGACGGCCAGGATCAATCTGGGCTACACCAGGGTAAGGGCGCCGATCTCAGGGCGCATCGGGCGCTCGGCGGTGACGGCCGGTGCGCTTGTAACGGCCGATCAACCTGCTGCATTGGCCACGATCCAACAGCTTGACCCCGTTTATGTCGATCTAACTCAATCCAGCGCTGAGATGCTGCAGTTGGAGCGTGAGATGGCGGAAGGCGTGCTCAAACGCAGCGCATCCGCCGATCTGGGGCAGGTCGGATTGCTTATGGGAGACGGAAGCCGCTACCCATTGCCTGGCGTCCTGAAGTTTTCGGAGGTTATGGTGGAACAGGATACCGGCTCAGTCACTATGCGGGCCGTCTTCCCAAATCCAAAACATATACTATTGCCAGGGATGTTTGTCCGCGGGATTGTAAAAGAAGGGGTCGATGAGCATGCGATCTTGGTCCCACAGCGCGCTGTGACCCGCGATCAAAAAGGTGATGCCGTGGTCATGGTGGTAGGGGCCGGAGAAAGGGTTGAACCGCGGATTATTAAAGTATCTCGTACTATTGGCGATAAGTGGCTGGTGAATGAAGGGCTTAAGGCAGGCGATCGGGTCGTTATGGAAGGGCTCCAGCAGGTGCGCCCGGGAGCGCCGGTCAAGGTCGTGGCATTCAGCGTCCCTCAATCCGCAGCTCCTGCCGGCATTTCAAAGCCTGCGGTGATCAAAAAGTAAAGGTGCATCATGCCCAGATTTTTTATAAACCACCCTGTATTTGCCTGGGTGATAGCCATCATGATCATGCTGGCCGGTCTCTTGGCGATCAAGACCCTGCCGGTCTCTCAATATCCTCCTATCGCACCGCCCATGATCACCATCAACGCCATGTATCCAGGGGCATCGGCGCAGACGGTGCAGGATACGGTAACGCAGGTGATCGAACAGAAGCTGAACGGGATCGACAACCTGATATACATGTCGTCCACTAGCGATTCATCAGGGGCGGCGGCCATCAACCTGAGCTTCAAGCCCGGCACCGACCCGAACATCGCCCAGGTGCAGGTACAGAACAAGCTGCAGCTGGCCATGCCGCTGCTGCCTCAGGTTGTGCAAAGACAAGGGATTGCGGTGGTCAAGTCCACCAAGAACTTCCTGCTGGTACTTGGTCTGGTGTCAGAAGACGGGTCCATGGACCGCAACGCCCTGACTGATTATCTGATCTCCAATATCCAGGACACCATCAGCCGGCTTGAAGGTGTGGGCGAGGTGCAGCTGTTCGGCACCCAGAATGCCATGCGGATATGGTTGGATCCCTTCAAGTTGTACGGCTATCATTTGACCGTCAACGATGTTATCGCTGCACTAGAGGCCCAAAACGTTCAGGTCTCTGCCGGTCAGTTTGGCGGCGCTCCAGCTGCGCCTGGGCAACAGCTGAACGCCGTCATAACAGCCCGCACCTTGTTGCAGACACCGGAGCAGTTCGGCGCGATCGTTTTGAAGACGAACAGTGATGGTTCCACCGTCAGATTGAGGGATGTGGCCGACTGCAAGATCGGTACCGAGAGCTATGACGTACAGGCCTTCTATAATGGGAAACCGATTGGGGCTATGGCCATAAGGCTGGCGTCAGGAGCGAATGCGCTGGAGACGGTCGGCCGGATCAAGGCCAAGATGGAGGAGTTGTCAAGATATTTTCCCCCACATATGAAGGTAGTTTATCCATATGATACCACCCCATTCGTCAAGATCTCCATCGAAGAGGTGGTCAAGACCTTGTTCGAGGCGGTATGTCTGGTCTTTGTGATCATGTTTCTATTCCTCCAGAACATCCGAGCCACACTGATACCGACCATAGCGGTTCCGGTGGTGCTCTTGGGCACATTCGGGGTGTTATATGCAGCTGGTTTTTCAATCAACATCTTGACTATGTTCGCAATGGTCATTGTCATAGGCCTCCTGGTTGACGACGCCATCGTGGTGGTGGAGAATGTTGAGCGGATTATGTCGGAAGAGGGGCTGTCGCCGCATGACGCCACGGTCAAGTCCATGGGGCAGATCACGGGCGCCCTCTGGGGTATCGCCACCGTGCTGATAGCAGCCTTTCTGCCGATGGCCTTTTTTGGTGGTTCCACAGGTGTCATATATCGTCAATTCTCAATTACTATCATCTCCGCTATGATCCTTTCGGTCTTTGTTGCAATGACCTTGACCCCGGCCTTATGCGCTACCATGCTCAAGCCGGTGGAAAGGGGATATCATTTCGGCGAATTTGGTTTGTTGAAGGGTTTTTTTCGCTGGTTCAATAAATGGTTCGATCGCAGGAGGGTTCAATATGAGTCGATCGTCAGGCGTTCATTCGGCAAGACGGCACGTTATCTGATTGTTTACTGCATAATTGTCGCATGTATGGTCTTTCTCTTTTTGCGCCTGCCCACTGCCTTTCTGCCGGATGAGGATCAGGGCATTATTTATAGTTTGATACAGCTGCCTGCCGGGGCAACCTTTGAACGAACATTGAATGTGATGAAACAGGTCGAGCACTATTTTCTGGAGGATGAGAAAAAGGCGGTGAATGCGGTGATCACCGTGGCCGGCTTCAGCTACGCCGGCCGTGGCCAGAACATGGGGTTGGCCATTATCAAGCTGCGTGACTGGAAGTTGCGCCAGTCCCCGGAACTGCGGGCACCTGCGGTTTTGAGACGTGCCATGGCCAGATTTTCCCGAATCAGGGACGGGGTGGTATTTGCCTTTATTCCGCCGCCGGCCATAGAGTTGGGACAGGCCAACGGTTTTGATTTCGAGCTTGAAGATCGGGCCGGCCTTGGTCATGAAAGGTTGATGGAGGCCCGCAACCAGCTCTTGGGTATGGCCATGAAAGATCCGAAATTGATGGCTGTACGGCCCAACGGTATGGATGACACCCCTCAATTTAAGCTCGATATCGACGATGTACAGGCGGCCAGTATGGGGATTTCCTTGGATGACATCAATAATGTCCTGTCCGCTGCATGGGGTGGTCTTTATATCAATGATTTCATTCAAAACGGCAGGGTCAAGAAGGTCTATCTTCAGGCCGATGCGCCGTACCGAATGCTGCCCAAAGATATCTACAGATGGTATGTACGCAATAAACAGGGTAGGATGGTTCCTTTCTCAGCCTTTTCGACCGCCAGATGGCAGTATGGCTCGCCGCGGCTTGAGCGTTATAATGGCATCCCTTCTGTTGAGATTATGGGGCAGGCGGCGCCTGGGGTGAGCACAGGCGAGGCCATGGCCGAGATGGAGAGGCTGGCTGCCAAACTGCCATCGGGGATCGGCTATGAATGGACTGGTCTTTCATATGAAGAAAAGCAGGCCGGAAAACAGGCGCCTGCGCTCTATGCCATCTCGCTCCTGGTGGTGTTTCTATCTGTAGCTGCGTTGTATGAAAGTTGGACCATACCATTTGTCAATATGCTGATGCTGCCGCTGGGCCTTGTCGGGGCTGTTACGGCGACGACTTTACGTGGATTGTCGAATGACGTCTATCTCCAGATCGGGCTCTTGACCACCATGGGACTTTCTACAAAGAACGCAATCCTGATCATTCAGTTCATCAAAGACCAATTGCGTCAAGGGGTTGGTCTGATTGAAGCTACACTCGCCGCGATAAAGATCCGGCTTCGTCCGGTCCTTATGACCTCATTGGCGTTTTTTTTCGGCACCTTGCCGTTGGCCCTCACCCACGGGGCCGGCGCCGGGGCGCAAAACGCCATCGGTACAGCAGTCACCGGCGGGATGCTCTCGGCCACCTTTATCGATTTGATCTTTATCCCATTCTTTTTTGTATTGATATCAAGACTGTTCAGGAAAGGGCAGCCGGGACCGCTTTCTGTAAAATCCATTACTTCTTCGGACGTCCGGGGGGTAAATTGATATGGTACGCACGATGACGGTCATCTGTTTCTGTATCATGTCAGGGTTTTTTCTCTGCCTTGGCGGTTGTTCTTTGGCCCCAAAGTACCTCAGACCAGCGGCCCCGGTTTCGGCTCAGTGGCCTAAAGGAGAGGCATATAAGGCCCGCTGGTCTGGCGTTCAACCTTCTATCTCATGGCAAGAGTTTTTTATCAATCCTAAATTGCGTAAAGTGGTCGCTATGGCCTTGGAGAACAACCGTGATCTGCGAGTGGCGGCCCTCAATATAGAAAAGGCGATCGCCTTGTACCAGATCCAACGCTCAGAGCTTTTCCCGGGTATTGATGCATCCGGCAGCTGGAGTAAGGAACACCAACTGATCAGCGGTCTCCCAGGAGGGGCGCAAAGTCCTACAATCAAACGCTATAGCGTTGAGTTAGGGATAAGCGCTTGGGAGCTCGATATTTTTGGGCGCATCCGGAGCTTGAAAGAACAGGCCTTGGAGCAATTTTTCGCTACGGAACAGGCACAGCGGGGTGTGCAGATATCTCTGGTAGCCGAAGTTGCAAACACCTGGCTGGCGCTGGCCGCCGACCAAGAGCAGCTTAAGTTGGCCCAAGACACCCTGAAGAACCGTCAGGATGCCTATCAGCTGGTTCGGCGCCGTTTCGAGCTGGGCGTTTCCTCTGAACTGGACCTGCGGCAGGCTCAGATGCAGGTGGAGGCGGCGAAAGTTGATGTCGCCCGCTACACCACCCTTGTAGCGCAGGATGAAAACGCCTTGAATCTGGCTGTAGGAAAGTCAGTTCCTCCTGACTTGCTTCCGCATGACCTTTCCGAAACACTGGCTGCTGTGAAAGAGGTTGCCCCAGGCCTGCCATCAGATGTCCTGTTGAGGCGTCCTGATATCCTCCAGGCCGAGGATATCCTCAAGGGGGCCAATGCAAACATTGGCGCCGCCCGTGCAGATTTTTTTCCGCGTATTACCCTCACTACCAATATCGGTCTAATGAGCGAGGAGCTCTCAAGACTCTTCAAGTCAGGATCGGATACTTGGGGTTTCGTGCCGCAGGTGATCCTTCCGATTTTTGATGCCGGTGCATCGAGCGCCAATCTGAGGGCGGCAAAGGTTGATCGCGATATTGCATTGGCCAGATATGAGAAGGCGATACAGACGGCATTTAGAGAGGTGGCCGATGCCCTTGCCCAGCGAGGGACTATTGATGAACAGGCGGCGGCGCAGCGGTCGTTGACGGATGCAGCGGCTGCGACATATCATCTTTCCATGTCGTGCTATGAAAAAGGGATCGACAGCTATCTGAACGTACTGGACGCCCAACGATCTCTCTATGCCGCCCAACAGGGGTTGATCGCCATCCGTTTGGCCCGTCTGACGAATTTGGTGACCTTATATAAGGTGTTGGGAGGCGGCGGTCCTCAGAATTCTACATCATCTAACGTCAGCCATCCGGACAAGCAATGAGGTCCCTGATTATTGCACAATCATCCATACAAATTTACTACGGCCTGGATGGATCTTGTCTTGGCTTCAGTAAGGTTCGCCTGGCGTTTAAGAATATCAGTTCAGCAAGGTCGCGTTTCTAGCGACTACTTTGCAAGCCAGTCATAAATCCTTGTCACGCATCTGTCCGCAGCCTTGTTGATTGCATCCACAGAGTCCATCGGGCTTACAGCGCTCGAGGGGCTGCCGCACCTGAAAAGACTGTTTTTTATCGGTCTGGAATGCTTTGTATCGACAAGGACTGCTGAAATTACCACAACCCCCTCGCCGCCATCATCCTGTATGTGCATCGAAAGGTCGTCTATCTCTATCTCGAGAAGATATTGCGTCGAGGCTAGGGAGTCTGCGGACAGGACATCGGTTGCAAGACCGGTTTCCTTAATAGCTAAAATTATCTTTTTCTTGATCATATCATCCGGCGGTTCCGCCCATCTGTTCAAGTAAAAGGCGTTTTTGCCGTATTTTTTGTCTAGATAATATATCGACCTGCTCATCATGCCCTTCACTGTCACCTTGATTGAGCCATAGGCCGGTATATCGACGGCTTTAAGCCCCCTGGTCTCTATAGCTATGCGGTAATAGTGGATAGGCGGGACCTCTTTTACTTTTACGCACGAGGACAAGAAAAGGCAAAAAACAGGTAAGAAAAGGACTATTTTTACTGTTTTCGTCTTCATTTTTCCGATTCCTCGCCTGGTCCGAGGAGTGGACGTGATCTCTTTAAGAGGAGGTCGGCTGGGCTGTTTCCGATCGCCTTTGCCTCTTCATGCAGTGTCGAAAGCAGGGATCTAGCCTCGCGAAGTGTGTCGTTCAGCATAAAGACAGACGGTTCAAGCATGGGTTTTATATCGTAGTCGCCTGCCTTTACCTTTTTGTCCAGTTCTAGACTTAATTCGTCGATATTTGAAGAGGCGGAGGCAAGCCTGTCCAGGGTGAGGTCTGCCTTTTGGGACAGCTCCCTGGCCATAGGTCTCAGGCTGTCGGCCTCCGTCGCGATGTTTTTCAGTCTTTGCGAGGCCTCAGTTAGATTTTCTACGAGTAAACGGATGTTGTCTATATTTTTTGGAGAAAATCCGTCGTTCAACCGACCTGACAGTTCATCGAGATGTTGCAGGAAGGCATTGAGATGATCTGCATTTTCATCGGTCATCAGCCTGTTTATGCGATCGATTGCCTGTTCGAGCTTGCCAGTTATGTTGGCCGCTGACATCCCTACCTCTGAAAAGAGGGACGGCCTTGAAGGGATAACGGGGATCCCACCGTTTTTTGCCGTTAAGGGCAAGGCGCCTTGCTTGCCGCCTCTGATCTCAATATATGCGATGCCGGTTATGCCGGTAAAGTTAAGGGTCGCATACATGCCTTGGAGAATAGGGGTGTCTTTTTGGACCTCCAGCAGTATCCGCACCTTTGTGGGGTTGGAAGGATCGATCATTATGTCTTTGATGCTTCCGATGGTCACGCCCATATATTTGACAGGCGCATCTTTATTCAGTCCGGACACCGATTCTTTAAGTTCCGTGTAATAGTACTTAAACCTGTCTTTCTTATAAAAGCCGCCGAGCCACATAGCGAATACCAGCGCTCCTATTGTAAAAATCATTACAAAGAGGCCTACTATGGTGTAATTAGCCCTGGTTTCCATGGAGCCTTCCTCCTTTCTGCCCTGCTTAACGCACGGTTCGTGCCAAAAAATTCCTTAATGAACCTGTGGTCATTTTTTTTCAAGATGTCTTCGAGCCTGCCTTCCGCCGCCACAACGCCATCCGCCAGAACAGCCATCCGGTCCAGGACATTGAAGATGGTATCCATGTCGTGAGTAATCATTACAATGGTTAATCCGAGAAGATTTTTCAACGTAAGTATAAGGTTATCAAATGCCTCGGCGCTTACTGGATCAAGTCCTGAGCTGGGTTCATCAAGGAAGAGTAGTTTTGGGTCCATTGCGAGCGCCCTTGCAAGTGCGGCACGCTTTACCATGCCTCCGCTCAGTTCCGATGGATAACGATCCCCCGCTCTCGGTTCAAGCCCTACC
Organism: Dissulfurimicrobium sp.; assembly: GCF_049968175.1. Taxonomy (NCBI): domain Bacteria; class Deltaproteobacteria; genus Dissulfurimicrobium; species Dissulfurimicrobium sp. Next base: position 13,999 of record NZ_JBMFRG010000006.1, on the reverse strand, counting down.
ATCTTGAGTTTCGCCCGGACTATGCGGTCTATGTCTTCTTCGTCCAGGTCGGTGTATTCCCTTAATACAGCCGCTATATTCTGGAAGACCGTAAGGGATGTAAAAAGCGCCCCGAATTGGAAACATACCCCACATTTCGTCCTTAGGGCATGGGCTTCCTTTTCGGTCATAGAAAGTATATTTCTTCCCAGCACCGTTATGCTCCCATTGGATGGCCTGCTCAACATGATCATTTGCCGCAGGAGGGTGGTCTTGCCTGAGCCGCTTCCACCGAGAAGGCCATATATCTCACCTTCATATACGGTAAAGGAGACGTCTTTGTGAACGACGGTGTCGCCGAAACGGGTTTCTATGTGTTTCGTCTCGATAACTGCCTTTTTCACAGTTTAAGCTCCGTAAAGATGATCGAAAAGACTGCATCCAAAAAGATGACTGCGAAGATGGAATTTACCACGCTTACAGTGGTGTAGCGGCCGATGCTCTGCGTGTTTCGAGAGACCTGAAGGCCCCTGAAGCAGCCAATGGATGCAATGGCCAGGGCGAAAAACGGGCCCTTTAACAGACCGATGAGGTAATGTCTTATGCTCACCGCCTCTTCAAGGCGCTCCAGAAACTGTGCGGGTCTTATGTCGAGCTGAAGGCTTGAGACGAGCATGCCTGCATAGATGCCGACTATGTCTGCAAAAAAGATGAGGAGCGGAAGGGTAATGATCGTGGCCAAAATGCGAGGGAGGATGATGAAGCGATAGGTGTCAAAGCCGAGGGTCTCCATTGCGTCCAGTTCCTCGGTGACTTTCATGGCCCCGATCTGCGCGGTAAAGGCGGATGCGCTTCGGCCTGCAACCACGATAGCGGTGATGAGAGGAGAGAGCTCTCTTGGTATGGAGATGCCCACCATGTCCACAATAAAGATGTTCGCCCCGTAGTTTTTCAGTTGTACGGCACTTTGAAAGGCGATTACGACCCCGATCAGAAAGGCGGAAAGCGCAATGATGGGTACGGCCATGACGCCAATATTTTGAATGTTAACAGCGAGCTCATTCAGTCGGATGCCGCTTGGATGGGCCAGGTCTTTTAGAAAGGCCAGCGTCGAACGGCCTGTAAAATCCAGAAACGAGCGGAAGTCGCCTACCGCTTGGGCGGTATTTTCGCCGATATGATAGAGCAGGCGCGAGACAAGCCTTGGATGCCTTGGTTTAAAATCGGCCTCGACATAGCAGAGCGACATGACCTTAAAGAGCCTTAAAAAAGAAGGGTTCAGCCCCTTTGCCGAGACCTTGAGACCGGACTTCAATAATGACTTGCGCATACTGATAAAAAAGAGCATCGATGCCGTGTCCATCTCTTCGATGTCCTTACAGTCGAGAAAGATGACCCCGGTCCTTGGGAGTTTGGCCTTAAGGCCTTCAAATTCCTTTTTTATGGAAGAAAGATTTCCAAGCAGCCATCGGCCGCTTAGTATGAGGATGGGCTGGTTATCGTCTTTCAGGGTGATAAAGGAGGGATTCATGACATGATCTAATTGCATAATTAACACAAAATGCAGTGCCATTTCAAGATATTTCTCAGGGGGGTGTGATGGTATATGCATCGGGAGGGCATTTTCGTAAGGGAAAGACCCTTATGCAACCATGCTATTAGCGAGATTTTTAGTTGCCGGCCCTGATTGATAACCGGTCTAAATCCTTATGACCTTCGTGGCAAGCTGCATAGATGTGACGATGTCGAGCATGTTAGTGGTCTCGCCAATAGCCTTTTTCTCAAGAAGACGGAAGTGATTGAGGCATGTGCCGCATACCAGTATGTCAACACCTCTGTGTGCAAGCCCTTTTAATTCATCAAGGTGTTCTGAGCCGGTTATGGCGAGCCTTACCCCGTTGTTCAGCAGAACGATCCTCCAGAGGTCATCTCCCATTTCCTTGAGCGTGGAAATAAAGTTCTTCATCAGGGCGCGGCCGAGGTCTTCGTCCCCCTGGCCGAATACATCCGTAGGTATAATGATGAGTATCTTTTGATGTCCTTCTGCGGCCTCTGATCTTTTTTGTCCTGTCCCTTTGGCGCCTAATTCGATGGCGCATGTGGGGGGTGCCCCACTTATGACGAATACCCCATTTTCTGATGCCTTTACAGCAGTCTCCCAGCCCTGGCTCTTTAAAAAGCGGGTGACGTTTTGTCTTGATGCCTCATTGTCAACGATGACCTCGATTATTTCGTTCGGATGTGTCTCGATAAGTTCTTTGGCCACAAGTACCGGTTTTGGACATGCAAGGCCGCGGCAATCCCGTGTTTCCATATCTTTCACCATCCCTATGTCGAAGTTAATCTAAACACGTGATGTCGATGTGTCTAATAGAAATTTCGGATATAATTCGTTGTTTTGATATGATTTTTCTATAGTCCATTATTCGGGGCCAGTTTAAGTATTCTGAGCTTCAGCACCTCTCCGTCCGTCAGACCGAAGAGGGCCGCTGCTATCTCGGATGGTCTTGGTTGTGGTCCGTTAATGCGCTGCATTTCAAGGCCCAGAAAGGCTTGTTTTATATCATTATTTTTTGTCTCTTCAGCAAGGCTGGAGATCCATGGATGGATTGCTTGATCGTTTTCGAATTTATCAGGCATAAGGATGTGTAGGGACTTCACAGCCTTCCTGAGGTCCAACACGGTCTCAATGCCCTTTTTGTGCCGCATTGCAGGCCATGACCCCGCCTTCATGAAACGGTCAATTGCCCTTTTACATTGTTCGGTGTCCAATCCCGGGAGGTATATAAGATAAGCGGTCTTTTCGTCAGTATAATGGATGCGGGGTGAGGTCGTGAGTTTTATCGATGTAAGCGTTATCCCATCAGGCATTTCTCTTTCCAGCGCTTGGAATACGTCCGACTCCTCGATCGGCTCCGTAAGTCCTATTATCATGGTTTCCCAAAGGGACTCCATGCCGAGTGGGATGGGGGGGCCGAATGAGATATGCGGCATCGGGTGATGGCCGTGCGAGTACAGAAGGGGAAGGCCGGCCCTTCTTGCCGCCCGGTGGATGGTATGGGATAGATCTAGGTGGCCGATAAATCGTGCATTTCCCATCTGTATGAATGCAATATTGTAAAAATATCTCCCCCCTGTGCACCTCTTCGCCTTTTCGGCGTCATCTGATTTCTCAGGAGAAAGACTACATTTTTTAAACAAGATCGGCCTTATTTCCTTGAAATTGCATACACCGCAGCCATAGCAGGCCCCGCTTCTGCAATCCAGTGTGTACGCCTCTTTAAATGCTAGCTCGCGTTCATTTAAGAGATAGTCCATCCTTACGCCTGTTTGGATGTGGCCCCATGGAAGCACCCTGCCTATTTCGATGGTGTTAAGATAGCTAGCAAGATCAATCCCCTCCTCATTTGCCGCCTCATAATATAGGTCAGCCCTCAAGTGATTTCTCCAGGCATCTAGTCTTGCCCCAAGCCGCCACGCCTTTAAAAGGACGTGGAGGAGCCTCCTGTCTCCTCGTGCAAATACGCCCTCGAGGAGGCTCTGTCTTGGGTCATGCCACTTCAGTTTAAGGCCATGGCCCCTTATCTTTGTCTTTAAGAGTCTGATCCGTTCCCATGATTCGTCGGTTGTGATCTGTCTTTCCCATTGGAACGGTGTGTGAGGTTTAGGGACGAAGGTCCCCACGCTTACCGTTAAGCCCTGTCTTCCTTTTATTGCATGGGCGAGGACCTTTTTAGCAAGCTCGCTTATCGCAAGGACGTCTTCGATGGTTTCTGTTGGAAGCCCGATCATGAAGTAGAGTTTTATTCCGTTCCAGCCCATGGCATAGACCTGGGATGCGGTTTCGAGAACGTCCTTTTCTGTGATCCCCTTGTTTATCACGCGCCTTAGCCTCTCGCTCCCGGCCTCCGGGGCAAGCGTAAAGCCGGTCTTCCTGACCCGCCTTATCTGGGCCATCATCTCTGGCGTAAGGGTCCCGACACGCAGAGACGGCATGGACACAGATACGTTCTCCTGTGTAAATCTCTCCATAAGGGTGCAAAGGAGTGGGCCCAGACACCCGTAGTCGCCAGTGCTGAGAGAAAGAAGGGATATCTCCTCCCAGCCAGTGGTCTTGAGTCCGCTTTCAAATATATCCATTAGTTGTTCAGGGGTACGTTCCCGCACAGGCCTATAGATGATCCCTGCCTGGCAGAACCTGCAGCCGCGTGTGCATCCCCTGGCAATTTCCACGCCAAGGCGGTCGTGGACTATCTGTGTGTGAGGCAGGATTGGTCTTTTTGGAAAACCGGCGTTAGAAAGGTCGGAGACGATGCGGCGGGATATGGGAAGACCTGCCGGACCGGTGGGTTCGATGGCGCAAAAAACCCCGTCCGTCTTGTTATATATCGCTCTATAAAATCCAGGTACATAGACGCCGTCTATATGACAGAGGGCGCTAAGGAGTTCTCTTTTTGTGCCCTTTGCCTCTTTCCATGAACGGACCGTTGATGCCATTTCAATGACGGCCTCTTCGCCATCTCCGATAAGTATCGCATCAAATATCCCAGCTATCGGTTCAGGATTCACCGCGCAGCTTCCACCACCTATGACAACAGGCCAATCCGGGTCATCGCGGTTTTTCGCCAGGAGCGGTATCTTTGCACATTCAAGAATGGTGATGATGTTTATGTAGCAGAGTTCATAAGGGAGGGTGATGCCGAGGATGTCAAAGGCCCTCAGCGGCCTTTTGCTCTCAATTCCGAAGAGCTGTAGGCCCTTTTCCCTCAAATTTTTTTCCATATCTCTGTCCGGGCAGTAGGCCCGGTCTGCAAGCGCCCATGGCGTATCATTTAATATGTGGTAAAGTATCTGGAGCCCGAGATGGGACATCCCTATTTCATAGAGATCGGGGAATATGAGCGCAATCCTGACCGAGGCCTCGTCCCAGGCCTTGCGTCTTGCATTCACCTCGTTCCCAAGGTATCGGCCAGGTTTCTTTATGAGTGGCAATATGTCATAAATATTGGTGATTTTCATGGGGTTGCCAGATTAACCGGCAGGTGATCGATATGCAAGTATGTGGTTGCTGGTTGATGGATGCCAGGCATGCCGACAAATTCGGGATGGACATACAGGGTGATATGGAATAAATACAAGGGCATGATTATTTTTGAGACCTTCGACAAGCACTCTTTGCGGCATGACTTTTTACCTCTTGATTTTTGATAGGATTGACCGGAGGATCTATGGCAGACAGGATCGAGGTCGCGCTTCTTACTAGGCTGAAAGATGCACTAGGGGCGCGGATAACAAAAAGGGCACGAGAAGATCTAGGGCTCGATGTTACAGATGTCAGGACTATTAAGGTCTATCTTATAGACGCAGGGCTTACGCCTGATGAACTTGTTGCGGCCGCAAGGGGTCCGTTTTCAGACCCGGTGATAAATATAGTCTCCGTTGACAGTCCGTTGGCCAAGATGCTTGGTTTTGAATGGGATTGGGTTGTCGAAGTGGGTTTCAGACCAGGCGTTACGGATAATGAAGGGCGGACTGCGAAGGAGGCGCTTGAACTCATGCTTGGCCGGCGCCTTGACCGTCACGAGGGTGTTTATACTTCTGTCCAATATCTTGTCAAAGGCACTCTTGACAGGGCCTCCGTTGAGATCTTGGCCAGTGGACTCCTTGCAAATGCCCTGATACAAAGGACCACTATTGTAGCGCGAGATGAACTGGATGTCTTGTGGCATGAGAGGCGAAATCCTTTCTATCTCGTTCCAAAGGTTAGAGAGGTCATTGATTCTACAGTGGAGGAGATAGACATTTCAGGTTTTTCAGACGATGGGCTTTTAGCCCTCTCGAGACAGAGGCTCCTTGCCCTGAATCTTGAAGAGATGAAGGCCCTGCAGGATTATATAAAAAGGCCGGATGTCCTTGAAGGGCGAGAGGAGGTCGGTCTTGGTGTATATTTTACCGACGTCGAACTCGAGGCCCTTGCGCAGACCTGGTCCGAGCACTGCAAACACAAGATATTCAACGCAAAGATAATTTATGTTGAAGATGGGAAGGAACGTGTCATAGATAGCCTCTTTGACACCTATATAAAGGCTGCAACAGAAAGGATTAGAAGGGACAAGGGAGACAGGGATTTTTGTTTATCGGTGTTCAAAGACAATGCAGGGGTCATTAGATTTAATGAGCGTTACAACGTGGCTTTCAAGGTCGAGACCCATAATAGCCCATCGGCCCTTGATCCTTACGGTGGGGCGCTTACCGGTATCGTGGGAGTAAACCGCGATCCTTTTGGGACCGGCATGGGCTCAAGGCTCATTTTTAACACCGATGTCTTTTGTTTTGGCCCCCCTGATTATGACCGGCCGCTTCCCAAGGGGCTTCTACATCCGAGGCGTATCTTTGAAGGTGTAAGGGAAGGCGTCGAACATGGCGGCAACCAGAGCGGGATACCTACGATAAACGGCTCGATCCTCTTTGATGAGCGTTATATAGGCAAGCCCCTGGTCTTTTGTGGTACCGGTGGACTCATGCCGAGAGAGGTCTGCGGAAGGCCTGGTCATGAGAAAAAGGCCAGGCCCGGCGATTGCATCGTCATGTGTGGGGGCAGAATCGGCAAGGATGGGATACACGGTGCGACGTTTTCATCAGAGGAACTGCATGAGGGGTCGCCTGCTACTGCAGTTCAGATAGGAGATCCGATAACACAGAAAAAGATGACGGATTTCCTCCTAAGGGCCAGAGACCTTTGTCTTTACAACTCCATAACAGATAATGGAGCAGGCGGGCTTTCCTCATCCGTTGGGGAGATGGCCCTGGAGACAGGCGGGTTCGAGCTTCATCTTGACAGGGCGCCCTTAAAATATGAAGGTTTAAGGCCGTGGGAGATATTGCTTTCAGAGGCCCAGGAGCGGATGACCGTCGCGGTCCCGCCAGACAAGCTGGATGAATTCATGGCCCTTGCCGAAAAGATGGACGTCGAGGCCACACACCTGGGGATATTTACCTCTTCGGGCAAGTTCCATTGTCTGTTCAACGGCAAGACTGTGGCCTATCTGGACCTGGATTTTGTGCATAACGGGGTCCCAAGACCAGAGCTAAGGGCGGTGTGGTCGAGGCCGCAATATGAAGAACCGGTGCTTCCAATGCCGGAAAACCTTGGATCGGAGTTAAAAGACCTGCTTTCAAGGTACAATGTATGCAGCAAGGAATATGTGGTCCGCCAGTATGATCATGAGGTCCAGGGCGGTAGCGTCATAAAGCCGCTTTCCGGTGCATTGCACGATGGCCCGAGCGACGCCGCGGTCATCCGCCCCGATCTCGATTCTTTTGAAGGCCTTGTAGTTGCCCACGGCATCTGTCCGCGTTACAGCGACATCGATACATATCATATGGTATGTGCTGCCGTGGATGAGGCGGTAAGAAATGCGGTCGCTGCCGGAGGGGATATGGATTATATGGCCGGGCTTGACAATTTCTGCTGGTGCGATCCGGTTCACTCCGAGAAGATACCGGACGGCCACTATAAGCTTGCCCAGCTTGTGCGGGCCAACAAGGCCCTTTATGATATATGCACTGCATACGGCATCCCGTGCATTTCCGGTAAAGACAGCATGAAAAACGATGCATTCATCGGCGGTGTGAAGATATCGATCCCCCCTACCTTGCTCTTTTCCATCATAGGGAGGATGGATGACGTAAGGCAGGCGGTCACCATTGATGCAAAACGGCCGGGAGACCTTGTGTATGTCCTGGGCGTAACTTATCCTGAGTTAGGGGCGTCTGAATATTACGCCAAGTTCGGTTTTGTTGGAAACAGCATCCCAAGGGTTAGGATGGAGGAGGCATCCAGGAGGTATCATTTGGTTTCAAGGGCGATCAAGGCAGGTCTTATCGCCTCATGCCATGACTGCTCTGACGGCGGTCTTGGTGTGGCCATCGCCGAGACGGCGTTTAGTGGCGGCTTAGGGATGGACATCGACCTTGAAAAGGTGCCGAGACAAGGTGTTGATCGCCTTGATACGCTGTTATTCAGTGAGAGCCAGAGCAGGTTTGTTGTGACGGTGCGTCCCGATTTCAGATTCGTATTTGAAGAGACTATGGCAGGGACAGAGTTTGCGATGATCGGGACAGTGAGTCCTCGGCCTTTGCTGATATTTGAGTTCGGGGGCAACGTGGTGCTGAAGGAAGATATCTATGCACTTAAAGAGGCCTGGCAGAGACCCCTTTCGTGGTAGTATTGCAGATGAAGATGACTGGCGATGGTTTTGCAGGTTATAAAAAACCGTTTGCCCCAATCGACATAGTTGCCATGCTTGAGGAAGAGGCCTTCATGATCCTTCATTCCGGGGAGATCCCCGAGATAGCTTATCATGGCGCCGTTTATTACTTGACCGAAGATCCTGACGGCCCTGGTTTATCCATGGAAGATATAGGCGAGAACGGTTTGATGCATCTGAAGACTGCCGTTGTTGACCGCTATCGTCTTATAATCTTGAGGGATATGGATCCAGCCAACCGAGATAAGCGCATATATAGGGGCCTCCAGAGGGCCTTAATCAACTGGGAGAGGCTTAAGGCCTTTGCATTGAGGGTGCCAATGGATATAGGGATTATTAAAAGAGAAATAGCAGCAGCACTCAAGTCTTTTCTTGCCCGGGAGTCCTCGGATGTTTCGAGCGGTGCCAGGCCGACGTCGATAAATTGTACTCTCGACGTATTGCTTGATTTCGCCGCCGACCTAGGCCTTGCTGATCCTGATGTACTCGATTATATTAAGAAACTCTCGCCTTTCCTTGTCTGTGATGATGCGTCTTCTGAATCCCTTTGTTGTTGCGGGCCCTGAGAAGCGTCCAGTATCCAAACATATTGACAGGGCTTTTTTCTATAAGTTCTAGGCTTGTGTCTTTAATGAAATCGTCCAGACAGAAGTTCGGTCTGAATCCAAGATGCTTCGATAAAGGGGCGACCATGCATTCGATTTTGCCTATCAGTGGGTTGCCGTGACGGAAGTGATTTACAATAAATATCTCACCTTCAGGCTTACATACCCTCTTCATCTCATTGATGAGGCGTTTTGGGTTTGGAACGACCGACGCCACGTACATAGCCACGACCTTGTCGAAGCTGTTATCAGGGAACGTCATTGCCTCCGCATCCATGATTTCAAGGGATTCTACATGGTCAAGGCCACATTTTTCTTTTCGTTTACGGGCCTGCTCCAACATCTCCGGCGAGATGTCTATGCCTGTAATCCTGACGTTACGCGGATAGATAAGGAGCGAAAGCCCTGTCCCCACTCCAACCTCAAGTATCCTATCTCCGTTTGAGAGGTTCATTCGTTCTATGACGGAACGGCGGCCAGGATTGAAGATGGCGCCGAAATAAAAGTCATAGACTTGCGCATAACGACGGTAGGCTTTTTTTATGGCATTGATATCTAAATCTATGTTTGCGGTCTTTTTTTGGCCTCGTCTTACGATCCGGCCTGTTTTTTGAAATGGCATAAAAGAACTCCTAATAGTCTGATTCAGCTGCGGGTCAGATAATAAACCATTTTTTTAATAACGGTTAGATGGAGATGCAGGTAAAATTTTAAAAAATAATTTATTGCATCTCCGACTAAGATGCAAAGCCTTTGTCAAAAACATCTGATGTTAGAACAACCCTTCCGATACATCGAGCGTCGCTTGTACACCATATTATCCATAACTGTGTATTTGCGTAGCGGATTGTTGCGGGCAAGGCCGTATGGGATATATAATATAAATTTGATTGTTGACCACTCGGCCTTGAAATTTTATTTTAGTCTATGGATTTGATGATTCATATATGCTGTGGTCCTTGCCTCGCCTATCCGGCTGATGTTTTGAAGAAACAAGGGGTGGATGCAGTGGGCTATTTTTATAACCCGAACATACACCCATTCACAGAGCTTGAAAAAAGACTGGAGGCCCTCAAGACAGTCGCCGAGACCTATGGGTTGCCTGTTATCCATGACGAAGAGATCTATGGACTCGAGACATGGCTTGTTGAGATGGGCGGGAGATTCAAGGTCGATGAAAGATGTCCAGTCTGCTACAGGATGCGCGTGGAAAAGGCTGCAAAAAAGGCTGCGGAGTTAGGAGTTCCATATTACACTACAACGCTCCTTTACAGCAGGTACCAACGCCATGGACTCATACGCGAGATAGGCGATGAGGCTGGCAGGCGTTATGGTGTAGTATTCTATTACCAAGACTTTCGCAGTGGATGGAATGAAGGTATAGCCATTTCAAAGAGGCTTGGTATATACAGACAACCCTATTGCGGCTGTATCTTCAGCGAGGCAGAACGTTATGCTAAAAGGATAAAGAGGCTCAGGGGAGATTTTTCGGCCAGAAATCAAATTGCAGGTTTATAAGTAAAGATGAATATCATTCCTGAATTTGGAAAGACGCTTATAATAATTGGTGTATTACTTGCAGTCATAGGATTTGTCATGATCTTCGGGCCTAAGATTCCATATCTTGGTAGATTGCCTGGGGATATTGTCATTAGGCGAGAAAATTTTATCTTTTATTTTCCGCTCGCTACATCTATTATAATAAGTATAATTCTTACCATAATATTTTCTATATTCCGTAGATGAACCGGAGATATCTGCTCAAAAAGGCCGCAAAATGGGGCCTGGCGGCCGTTTTTGCCTATCCGATATATGCCTTTGTGTCATATGTAAGGCTCCGTCCACCGAAAGAGGTGAAGGTGCACACAAGGCCCAAAGGCGATGAGCCGGTCATGGAGGCCGAGTTTGCCTTGTTTGAGACGCCGGAGGGGCCGATAGCCGTCTCCAGGCAATGCACCCATCTTGGGTGCACTATCAATTACATGGGGCGCAAGAAAGGCTTTGTGTGTCCATGTCATCAGAGCCACTTTTCATGGGACGGGAGATATATCTCAGGCCCTGCAAAAAAGGACCTCCCGCGGTTCGCCGTAAAGAAGCTTGCAGGCAAGGGCGGGTATATAGTAGAGATACCGCGGGGGTTGCCTTGACCTCCTTTGGACGTGTGGGTGAGCTTACAACATCCGCCCTTCTTGTTTCAATCCTTTCGGGCCTTGTGGTGGCGTATCAATACGAAGTGGCGGATCCATTTATATCGTGTGCTGCGATGGAGGCCCTCATTCCGTTTGGTCCATTTTTCAGGGCGCTCCATTTTTGGTCGAGCCAGGCATTCTTGCTCCTCTTGGGTCTTCATATAGTACAATCCATTCCAAGGCTATCCAGTATCTACGCCACGGTGGAGGGTCGTATCTACTGGACCGTTTTGGTCGTTTGTCTTGTGCCCCCTGCGGTATTTGCGCTGTTTACAGGCTATGTCTTGAGGTGGGATGCGACTGGTAAGGCGGCTGGCATGATTGCGGAGCACCTGCTTTTAGACATACCGGTGCTTGGCCGTACACTTGACCGTTTTTTTGTGGCCATTGCCAATGAAGGGCTGAACAGAGTCTATGCATTGCATATACTCCTTGCCGCAATACTTTGGGGTATAGGGACATGGTATCATACAAAACGGGTGTTTTTAAGGTGGTGGGCATGGTTCGCAGTTCTTATAGCATCTGGTTTCGTAAGTCTTATTTTTCATGCCCCCATAGACCTCCCGCAGCAGGCGTCAGGCCTTATCAAGGGTCCATGGTTTTTCCTCGGGGTGCAGGAGCTCTTGAGATATTTGCCCCCTGTTGTAGCGGGTGTCATCTATCCTGTCATGCCCGTTTTTGCCCTTGCAGTCCTTGCCTGGGTCAGGGACAAGAGACCATGGCTATGGTTTATCGCAGGTTGGGGGCTGACCTATCTAGGGCTTCTTCTTTTGATGAGCATCAGATGACAGATCCGCACACCGATCCTCTTTTGTAAAGGTAGAGGTGGATTGCTGCATAGGGTCTCCCAAAGGAACTGTTATGGATGGTCCATGGAGTCGTTCTAGGCAGAACCAAATCCAGAAATCTTTGCAGCGTAATTGATCGGTGCAGCCTTTATTCCTGCTTTGCGGCTTCAGTCTTTGAAGGTCCTGGACCTGAGATGTGCGACCTTGCGACCTTGATCTTTATATTGTCGCCCACATCAAGGGTTACAACCTTTTCTGTGAGGCCGGTGATCCTGCCGATGATGCCGCCTGCCGTGGTCACCTCTTGTCCTTTTTCAAGGGAATCGAGGAACTTTTTGTGTTCGTTCGCCCTTTTTTGCTGCGGACGAATAAGAAGGAAATAAAAGATAAAAAAGATGATGACCAGCGGCAGCAGCGACAGAAGCGGATTTCCGGCCTCGCCAGCACCTCCCGACGATGCCCCCATTGCAAACGCTATCGACGTCCCTAGCATAATCCCCCCCTTTTTTGATAAAATACCTGTTTCCAGGCCTGAAATCTACCGTTTTTTATGGCTGTGCGCATTTCCTTCATGAGATCCAGGTAATAATGAAGGTTATGTATCGAAAGGAGTCTGTAAACAAGGAGTTCTTTTGTCATAAACAGGTGCCTGAGATATGCCCTTGAGTAGTTCCTGCATGTATAACAGGTGCATTCAGGATCAATTGGCCTCGGGTCTCTTTGAAAACACGCATTCTTTATAACAATGCCGCCGAAAGAAGTAAAGAGCATACCGTTTCTTGCATTCCTGGTCGGCATGACGCAGTCGAACATGTCTATGCCGCGTAGCGTGCACTCTACAAGGTCTTCTGGCGTCCCGACGCCCATGAGGTAGACCGGATAATGGCGTGGGATCAAGGGCCTTGCGGTATCTATTACCTTGAAGAGCAGTTCCTTAGGTTCTCCTACACTCAGGCCTCCAAAGGCATAACCGTCGAAGCCAATATCCAGGAGCGCCTCTGTGCTCTTTTGTCTGAGTTCAAAGGACATGCCGCCCTGTATGATTCCGAACAGGTGCAGCTCTTCACGACTTTTAGCAGTTTTGCACCTTGCGGCCCAGCGGGTGGTTAGTTCGGTGGAGTTTTTGACCTCTTCATATCCGGCAGGATATGGAATACAGGTGTCGAGGCACATCATGATGTCGGAGCCCAGGGCCTCTTGTATCTCGATGGCGAGTTCCGGGGTGAGCCTGTGATATGATCCGTCAAGGTGGGAACGGAAGATGACCCCGCCTTCCTCGATTTTTCGGAATTCGGCCAGGCTGTAGACTTGAAATCCGCCGCTGTCCGTAAGTATGGGCCTGTCCCATGACATGAATTTATGTAGGCCGCCCATCTCCCTTATCAGCTCGTGGCCTGGTCTCAGATAGAGGTGGTAGGTGTTTGAAAGGATGATCTCGGCACCGCAGTCCTTGAGGTCTTCGGGGCTCAGGGCCTTGACTGTGCCCTGTGTGCCGACAGGCATAAAGCATGGAGTGTCTATCTCGCCATGGCTGCTCAGAAGCCTGCCTGTCCTTGCAAGAGAAGACGGGTCGCAAGCAAGCTCTTTAAAGATCTGTTTCAATGTGCGCCCCCATCCAGAATGGTCGCACATGATTTGCATAAAAGGTCTTTATTCTTCAATGCGCCCAGGAGTCGGTCATGTATGTCTTCAAATGCCCCGTTTGAGAGCACCGCCACCACATCCCCTTTCCGGCACAAAGGGAGAAGTGCCTCCACAATTGCCTTGGCATCCGGGAAAAGGGCCGCATCGATTTTTAACGCCCTTAGGTCTTCCACAAGCCTTTTTGATGAAAATCTGTCTCCAGGCGGGGCCTTTTCAGGGTCAGGCACTTCGCGCACCATTACCATATCGGCGTCGAGAAAGGCCTCAGGGTAGGCATGTTGGAATACCGCCCTTCTAGATGTGTTGGTCCTCGGTTCAAATACCGCGATTATCCGCCTGTCCCGGTATTTTTCTTTTAGCGCCCGGAGTGTCTCCTTTACAGCCGTAGGGTGGTGCGCAAAGTCGTCTATGACAGTAACGCCCGCCTCAATGCCCCTTACCTCTTGACGCCGCTTTACGCCAGGGCAGAGGCTTAGGCCGTGGAGTACCTCCTGTGGGTTGAATCCCAGTTCCATGAGGAGCGC
>NZ_JBMFRG010000005.1:0-47055 GCF_049968175.1 Dissulfurimicrobium sp. | reverse complement strand
CGCTTTCAAGGGTCACCTCTGGCCCTATGACAGAATAAGGCCCGACCTTCACCCCCTCGCCTATTGCGCCTGTCCTGACTATAGCTGAGGGGTGAATAAAGACATCTTCATCCAATATATCCATATTTTTATCAGGCTCTTCCTTTTAGTTTATCGGGCAATCCGTCGGACATGGATGCAATTAATTGGGCCTCTACGGCCAATTCCCCGCCGACAGTGGCCTTGCCAGCCATCTTCCAGATTGAGGCCTTGTGTTTCAAGAGCGTAAGCTCCATTATAAGCTGATCCCCAGGGATCACGGGCCTTCTGAACCTTACCTCATCCAATCCTGCAAACAGGACAAATTTATCATTGAGCCCGGCCTGGTCGCTGGCCTTTGCAAATATAATCCCCGTCTGGGCCATGGCCTCAAGGATCAAGACACCAGGCATTATGGGAAACCCGGGAAAATGACCTTGAAAAAAAGGCTCATTCATGGTCACGTTTTTGAGCCCGGTTATAGATTTGCCTGGTTCCAGACTCAATATCCGATCAACCAGCAAAAAGGGATACCTGTGAGGCAAAAAAGACATGATATCATCCATATCAAACCGTCCTTGGCTATGCATCATCCTGACCCCCTGTATCCATGACCGTGCGATCATCACGGCCTGTCTCTAGACCTTCCTTGAGCCGCCTTATCTCCTTCTCCATCTCAGGCAGCCTTTTCAAGACATTCATCACCCTCAGCCACTGCTTATGGGGTATGGCTGGTATACCCGAGACCGCTTCGCCGGCAGGCACGCTCTTTGCGACACCGGACATCGCTCCCACCTTCACACCATCACCGAGCTCTATGTGACCCAAGATACCGGCATGTCCCCCGAGCATGACCCCCGAGCCAAGCCTGGCACTGCCGGCAATCCCCACCTGTGCCACAATTACAGCGCCAGGACCTATGGTCACGTTGTGGCCGATCTGAACAAGGTTGTCGATCTTTGTACCACGCCCTATCCTAGTCTCGCCGAATGTAGCACGGTCTATAGTTACGTTAGCCCCTATCTCAACGTCATCTTCTATGACCACGATGCCGATCTGCGGTATCTTGACCGATTCGTCACCGCGCCTTGCATAACCGAATCCGTCACTCCCTATTACAGCCCCCGCATGTATAGTCACCCTCTTCCCTATGCGGCATCCCTTATAAATCACCACATTAGGATATATGACACAACCTTCACCTATAGCCGCATCATCACCGATATAGACACCTGGATAGATCGTGACATAAGGCCCGATCACAACCCTGTCGCCAATATAGGCGTGGGCATGTATGCTTATATTATCCGATATCGAACAACCAGTGCCAATGCGGGCGTCGGCGTTTATTCCGGTTGCCTCAAATTCCTTTTTGTTGAAAAGCGATGCAACAATCGCACAAGCAAGATAGGGATCTCTGACTAAGACAGCCGGCCTGTCAATGGACAGCGGCCATTTTTCAGGCAGGATAAGCGCCCCTGCACTGCTTCGCCTCACATCTTCCTCAAGATAAGTACCTACTGCAAAGCTTATTTCATCAGGTCCAGCCAGATCCAATGACCGGATACCCCTGATCTCCAGCCTGCCTGATCCAACCAAGCGCCCGTCTACAGCCGAGGCTATATCTTTTAATTTAATGGTCCTGGTGCCCATGAAACCACCGTATTTAAAACACCCCACCCATCCTGAACTCCAGGTTGCTGCTGCTGTCCCCTGGTTTTTTGTCCAAGTTGTAACCCCATTCAATCCTGAGTGGACCCATAGGAGAAAGCCACCTTATGCCGAAACCGACCGATTTCCTCAGATCTGATAGGTCGTATGCATTGTGACTGTTCCAGACGTTGCCTGCGTCAAAGAACGTGACCCCGTTGAGACCCATATCCTTTACAATGGGGAAGATGGCCTCAAATTGCGCAAAACCCATATAGTCGCCGCCGATCCTCTCACCGGTATTGGGGTCTATAGGGCTTACATATTCATATTTATAACCCCTTATGGTATCTATGCCACCCAAAAAGAATCTTTCATAGATTGGGAGCTTGCCGCCGGAACTCTGTGTTACATACCCCGCGCCCCCCCTTATATGGCCGACGAGCTGCTTCCAAATAGGATGATAGTAGCTTGCAACCCCTTCCGTCTTTACAAAGGCACTGTCCCCACCGAGGAGGCCGCCTGCGTATTCCACGGAGATCGAATTGTTCCAGCCTCTTGACGGGAAATAAAAATCGTTGCGCGTATCATAGCCAAAGCCGAGACTTATGGACCTCGTGGCCTTTATGTCTATAGAATCCCGGATGATCTGTGAGGCGTTGGCTGAAACATGGGAAAGGGTGGTGTTGTCCCCCCTCAGACCAACAAATACCCTGAGTTCGTCTGTAAGCGGATACCCTACGCGCACTGTCGCGCCGGTGCTGTCTTTTGTATAATCGGCATAATTCACCTGCCAATTGTAGATATCGGTCCCGAAGGACCACCTAGTGTCAAAAAGATACGGCTCAATGAAACTCAACGCAAAACGGTTGGTCACAGAACCTAATATGCCTTTGAAGGACAACGTCTGGCCCTTACCTAGGAAGTTTCTCTGGCTTATCTCGCCCATGAACATGAGTTTATCCACGGAACTATAGCCTGCACCGATACTGAAGGTGCCGGTAGGTCTCTCCTTCACCTTGACGTCCAGGTTCATCGTGTCTTCACTATCCCCCTTGCTGGGAATGAGGCTCACATCTTCAAAATATCCAAGCCTATTTAACCTGTCCTTGCTCTTTTTAAGGCCTGTGGCGCTGAATGCATCAAGCTCCTTCACCCTGAGCTCACGTCTTATCACCTTATCCCTCGTCCTGGTATTGCCAGTTATCTCGATACGTCCGAATTTCACCTTCGGCCCCTTGTTCACCACGAGGGTGATATTCACGACCTTCTTCTTGGGATCTTTTGTTATCTTAGGCGTTATGTCAGCATAGGCAAACCCCTGATCAGCATAAAGATCCGTAAGCTTTAGGATGTCCTGTCTCAGGACCTCCTGGCTGAATACCGATCTGCCCTTTATCTGCATATCGGCAAGGAGTTTTTTTGGATCGTGGAAATAATCCTCTTCTATCTCGATGTTTCCGACCCCGTATCTATCCCCTTCTTCTATTGGAATGGTTATATAGATGTCAGCGCCCTTCCTTGTCACAACCGGCTGACCCACCACTGCATCAACATAACCGTGGTTGTGATAAAAGGCGGCGATCCTGCCTACATCCCTGTCGAGGGCGTCGAATTTCAAAACCCCCTCCTCCCCTTTGATATAAGCCATTATATTTTTAATGCTGGGGTACCAAAACGGCTTCTTTTCCGAGGTCTCCATGAGACCCCTTAATTCTTTGCTTGAAAAGGCCTTATTGCCCTGGAATTTAATGGACTTTATCCTGGCCTTCTGACCCTCTGTGACATCAAAGATGACATCCGCAGCCTCGCCGGATACATTCCCAACCGAGACACCCACCTCTGTACCCAGATAACCCTTGTCTTCATATAAGGCCTTTATCTTCTGGGCCGCCTCCTGGAGGGCCTTTTCATTTATGACAGTATAGGGTTTTAGGCCTATCGTCTCCTTGATCTTGTCGTCCTTGATGTTCTTGTTGCCCTTTATCTTGATATCACGGATCGCTGGCTTCTCTTTCAGCAGAAAGGTGACGATCTTGCCTTTTGGACCGTCTTTTACATCGACCTGGACATCATCAAAATAACCCATCTTATAGATGGCCTTTATGTCGGATGAAATCCTCTGTGGGTCAAAAGGCTCACCGGCCTTGGTGGTTATGGAATCCCTGATTGCGTCGGTATCCACCCGCCTATTGCCGCTTATCAGGACCTGCCCGACCTTTGCAGGGGCTGCAAAGACCTCATTTATACGCCTCTCCGCCTGATCCAGCATACTGCTCATATCTTCCCGTCCACCCTGTACATATAGAGGCACAGGACTTGCCGCCGGATCTTTGAGGTCAAGCACACGCATGTCAAGACTGACCCTGCCTCCAAGCAGGCTTACACTTCCCCATACAGCAAATCTTGCATCCTTAGCCTTCGCCTCCTTTGCTATCCCGGTGACGCTGGCACCTGCCCCGGCACCACGCCCCTCGACAATAGAGTTTCCGGAAGAGCTGAACCTCCTCACCATGCCTTCCGTGACCTCATCCGCCAGACTCGAGCTCTCCTCTGGTCCGAAATATAAGAACCTCAGAAAGAACACCTTTTGAGATGCAGCCGCTGCCCCAGATGCCATGAAAACAGGGAGCAAAAAGGCCTGGAACATAATAAGACATGATATCCAGACCGGGCACACGGCCTTGCAGGTGAAAAACCTGCTGCCAGAAGTTGATAATTTCCCCAGAAAAAATCTTTGCTTGACTGTCATAATCAAAACTCTACCGAAGATTTATAAAATCCGCCCAGATCGCGCCTTCCCGACCCCGAAATCCTTGAGCTCGGAAGATGCCAGTTCGACCAACTTGCCGTCGATCAATCCTAAACACCGTTTCATCCGTATTGCAAGGGCGAGATTGTGCGTCACGATGACCATCGTGGTGTTATACCGGCTGTTCAAAGAAAAAAACAGGTCCGCCAACTTCTCGCCTGTGTGCTCGTCAAGATTGCCGGTGGGCTCATCCGCCAGAAGCAACCTGGGCCGTCTCACCATGGCCCTTGCAAAGGCGATCCTCTGCTGCTCACCGCCTGAAAGCTGTCCTATCTTGAACTCAGCCCTATTCTCAAGGCCTAGCTCCATGAGTATGTCCATTGCCGCCTCCTTTGCCTCTTTTCTATCCACACCAGCCACCAGACACGGCATCATTACATTTTCAACTGCAGTGAACTCCGGAAGCAGATAATGAAACTGAAAGACGAAACCCAACTGTTCATTTCTAAACCTTGAGAGCATGGAATCCTTCCAAGTAAAGACATTTTGCCCGAAATGTAGAACGGCGCCCGAACTGGGGGGCTCAAGCGTGCCTAGTATATGGAGCAATGAGGTCTTACCCACGCCCGATGCCCCGACTACGCCGACCACATCCCCTTCGAATATATCGCAATCGATCTCCTTCAGCACATTTACAACTATGCCGTTGGTCGAATAGATCTTTGAAAGACCTCGAATCGCTATGGCCACACCGGGATAGCGACCATGCAGGCCATTACCGATATCTATCCGCGCTGACATCAGGTAATCGAATCCTTCATGTTGCAGTCGTTGCAGTCCACTGACTCGTCACCGGCCTGCCTTTTCAGGAGTTGGTAATTTCCGCCCTCTATCCTCAGACACATACCTAGGACAATAGCATCAGCCACAGTCTTTCTCGCTGCGGCAAGGATGCGCCCGAATGTCTGCCTGGATACGCCCATCTTTAAGGCCGCCTCCTCCTGATCAAGCCCTTCGACATCGCTCAGACGGATGGCCTCGAGACCCTCAACCGAAAGCACGACCTCCTTGAGATTGCGCATAGGTATGCCGCGCGGCTTGAAATAAACGACCAATGGTTCCTGATTGACGATCCTACATTTGGGCGGTCTGGGCATAATCTCACCTCTGGATCAATCTGTCAAAACCAGTTTCAAGGCCGAAATACACCGCTCATTTTCATACGGCAGGCCTACGGTGATACGTATATGATCTGGGAAGCCGTATGCGGTCATGGCCCTTATGATTACACCCTGCCTCAACATGGCCTCATAGACCATCTTTGCGTCCCGGTGCACATCGACAAGCAGGAAATTGGTATGGCTCGGAAAGACGCGGCAGCCCAGCCCTGCAAGGCGCTCTGCAAGAAAAGACCGCCCGTCTAATGTGATCTTGAGGGTGTTGTTGAAGTGTTCTTTATCGTCAAGGGCCGCAAGCGCCCCTGCCTGGGCAAGGCTGTTGATATTGAACGGCTGCCTCACCCTCTCGATATACCCGGCAAGAACCGGATCCATTATACCATAACCCACACGGAGGCCGGCGAGCCCATAGGCCTTTGAAAACGTCCGGAGTGTAACCACACGGCCGTCGCCTCTTTCGAGATACTCAAGACCGCTCGGCGTCACGCCGCCCTGCACAAACTCCATATAAGCCTCGTCCATGACCACGAGGACCTCGTTCGGAAGGGCGTGAAGAAAGGCATCAAGCTCGCTGCGATAGATGACCGAACCAGTTGGGTTATTGGGATTGTCAAGGAAGATAACGCGCGTCTCCGGCGTGACGGCCGCCCTGATAGCGCCGAGATCGTGACGGCCGTCTCTTAAGGGCACGATGACATTTTTGCCGCCGGCTGCCTGAACCACCTTTGTGTAAACCAGAAAACTCGGGGCGCTGCTTATGACCTCGCACCCGCTACGCACAAAAACCCGTACCAAAAATTCTATCAGCTCATTCGATCCGTTACCCAACACAATCTGCGCAGGCGATACGCCGAATCTTTCTGCAAGGCGGTTTTTGAGATAATAAGAACTGCCGTCGGGATAGCGGTGCAACCTCCCAATGGCCTCTTCAATAGCCTTGAGTGCCTTGGGTGACGGACCCAGAGGGTTTTCGTTCGAAGCGAGTTTTATGGCATCTTTTATGCCGTATTCCCGCTCAAGCTCCTCGATCGGCTTCCCAGGCGTATATGGGACCAGCTCCTTTATGTATCCAGGGATACGAACTCCATCCGTGCATCTCTTATCAGTCATAGAACTCTCAAGGACTCCTCTCCAGCCTTGCATAAAGGGCTATTTCTTCCATGTCAAGCGACTTGTTTTCCTCAGCAGTTATTGCTATATTGAATTTCTTTTCGAGCTCGCAAAGCTCCCCCTTTTTGTTGTTAAACATATAAAACAACACCTTTGAAGGGGCCTCAAACACCAGTTCTTTTATGTCTTCACCTCTATGCGCAACAAGATACGACCTTATGGTCCTCATGTGGGAAAGGGCCAGCGTCTCCACAGACCTCTCGACGCCTCTGCCCTTGCAGTATGGACAAGGATGAAAAGTCACCATCTGGACAGGGGAGCTGATCTTCTGCCTTACAAGCTCCATCAATCCGAAACTGGAGATCTTCGAGATCTCTGTCCTTGCACGATCCCTCTTGAGACACTCCTTCAGGCGCCTTTCAATCTGCTGGCGGTAGCTCCTAGTCCTCATGTCAATAAAATCGATTACAATGATCCCGCCCAGGTCCCTTAATCTGAGCTGCCTCGCTATCTCTTCTGCAGCCTCGATATTTGTCTTGAGGGCGGTATCTTCTATATCCTTCTCCTTTACATTTTTCCCTGAATTGACGTCTATCGAGACCAGGGCCTCCGTAGGCTCTATCACTATATGGCCGCCTGATGGAAGTTCGACCCTTCGTTTGTATATCTCCTCTATCTGAGGCTCGATGCCAAAGGAGGTAAAGATCGGGATGTCTTCCTTGTATAAGAACAGATTAGCCACATGCCTGGGGGAAACGATCTTTAAGAAAGACTTGACTGTGCTGAATACCTGCTGGTTGTCAACCACTATATCTCTTACGTCCGAAGACAGGTAGTCCCTCAGAAACCTGGTAACTATGTCCCTGTCCGTATAAAGAAGCGACGGCGCCTGCGCCGCCCCGGCCTTTTTTCGAAGACTCTGCCACAACCTTAGAAGATAACCAAAATCCCTCCTGATATCCAATTTGGTCGCGCCAGCCGAAACCGTCCTTGCAATGAGCCCAATGCCTTCAGGCCTCTTGAGCTCGCTCAATATCTCCTTAACCCTCTTCCGCTCGGCCTCATCCTCTATCTTTCTTGAGACACCCGACTGATCGGAACCTGGCATGAGCACTAGATATCTGCCAGGGATCGAAAGATAAGTAGTCACCGCGGGACCTTTGACCGGCGTCTCCTCTTTTACTATCTGAACAAGGAATTCTTGGCCCTTTTTCAGTATTTCGGGCAATCTTTCTTTATTATCGGAATAGCCGTAATATTCAGGATGTATCTCATCGAACGGGAGGTAACCGTTCCTGGAAAGCCCGATATCCACAAAGGCGGCCTCAAGTGCAGGTTCTACGTTTACCAGCCTCGCCTTATAGATATTGCCCCTCGTCTGTATGTTTGTAACGGTCTCAAGCTGAAAGGCCTCAAGTCTACCGTTTTCAAGGAGTGCGACACGGCGCTCCTCAGGGGCATCCGCATTTATTACGATCCTGAGTTGCGCCTTTTTGCTGTCGTTTTTTCTCTTTTCCATATGCAAAAACCAGCTCCGATATGACCGACCGGCCTATTCTACACGGTCAGACGGAAAATAAAACGGTCTGCCGCCAAAAATCTTGCATTTTATAGACCCATCTCTCTCCATCCTGCGAAGCGCTTCCTTTAAAATATCCACCCCAGACCTTGTAAGGCTGGAGATATCTTCAATCGTAAGGGGCCTTCTTTTAAGCATCTCCATCAATTCGACCTCAAGGACGCCGCAAACCTCAGGCACACCGCCGCTACCCTTGAAACCGGCGATCACCTCGGCTGTCTCTCCCAATTCTATCTGGATATCTCTAAGCCTCTCCTCTGAGACAGGCCTTGCCCAATGCTCGGCAGGCGGCCTTGAGACGGTATTCAACTGCACCCTGTCCGGCATTATTGATTTTATCACCTCTTTCAGGGCCTCAATATCCTGGGGGCTGTCGTTTATACCCTGCACAAGAAGGACCTCAAGCCACATCCTGCCTGTCATTTCCCTGCGCAATCTGACAAGGCCTTCAACTATGGCCTCAAGCTTCACGCATAAGGCAGGCCTGTTGACCTTCCTGAAATGCCTTGGAATCACGGAATCGAGCGATGGAAGTATTATATCAGCGATCGTGAGATCAGCCCTTACCGCCGGGTCTGAAAGCAGTGTCGCATTGGTCAAAACGGCCACAGGACAGTCTGTAATACCCTTTGCAAAACGCAAAAGCTCGCCAAGCCGCAGATGGAGGGTGGGCTCGCCCGATGCGGTGAATGTGAGCGTGTCGAATTTTATCCCTCCGGAGACCACCGCCTCAAGTTCTTTCTTTATCTCTTCAGCCGGGATATACTCACTGCGCTCGCATGTGTAGCTTGCGCTGCGGCCCAGTTCACAATAAATACAATTTAAATTGCAGGTCTTAAGCGGGAGTATGTCAACCCCCAGGGAAAGACCAAGGCGCCTTGATGGTACAGGACCGAAGCAGTATTTCATAAAAAAATCACCTTGTAATTTCAGGATCTGTCAAACATGAAAACCGGATCACAGTGGACGCGCAAGGACATCGGAGAAATATCCATCGCCCTCCTAATCATCGTCATATCCACCCTCAGGAGCGGACCACCCAAAGAAGCAGCGGTCGATATGCTCCGTCACCTCTGGGCATATGCCATCTATAGCATAGCCACGGTGTTGATAATTATAGGCCTCACAAAAAAGATGTTCAAATATAAACCGACATGGCGGCAGATGGTCAAATGGGCAGTATTCCTAGCAGCCTTTTGCGCGGTAACGCAGTTTATGCACGAGACATTTTTAATGCTGACTGGTCAGGGAATGCCGTGACATGTTCACAAACACCATTCCGTCTTAAACCCCATCTAATCTATCAACCATGGTCCGACATTTATGCCGGAGAGGAAATGGCATCCTCCCTTGAGCTGGACTGCCCCCCAGGGCTATACAACAGCCTTTGATACACCTGGAGTTCCGGCACAGGACAAAAGGCAGCCGACCGCTTGCCTCTGCGGAATAGGCGCCCATGGACGGACGCCAGCGGCATATTGTCTTCATGGATGAAAACTTATGCCGCATGGAGCGGCAAGCTGCCAGCCGCCCAGCGTGATGGGAGAGACAAAAAGGCAAGGCGGCCTTTTCATGTAAAGACAGCCCTGCCGGTACACAATCAAAGACCAAGAATAAAGACTACGGGAATATAGTCATGGTCCCGTCGTTTGGATCCGTGGTTATATGGAACTTGTCCAGGAAGGTCATACCCAAAAGGTTTGGGCCAGGCTGGGTCTGGAATACAACCGAAACATTATTTCTTGAAAGCCCCTGCACTGTGATATTCGAGACGGTGCAGATATAACCCTGTACGGTCCCGCCGCCTGCCACTATGCTGGAACTAGGCGTACACTGGGTGGTGTCGGTGAGATTGATGCCTATGTAAGGCGCAATGTTTTGATCAAGCACAACGTAATTCGCCCCGGTATCCACAATAAACTGGACCGCATAGGGGCCGCCGCTGGGGCCACTCACAGTGCCGCCTACCATATAGTGATTGGTGGTCGGGTCCAACGGAATTACAGCATTCTGTCTCCCTGCGCTAAAGGTCTCAGGGATGGACCATGCCGTATCGCCAAGCATACGGTACATGTATTCGCCGCTCAGGGAACCACGCGTCAGTTTAGATATCTGATAGAGATATTCAATCTGCCCGAACGCAGTCGGTTCGTTGAAATATATCTGATACCCGCCTGTCATCTCGCAGCCCTGGGCGTTGAACCTATGGCCCTGT
The DNA here is from genome assembly GCF_049968175.1 of Dissulfurimicrobium sp. Classification (NCBI taxonomy): domain Bacteria; class Deltaproteobacteria; genus Dissulfurimicrobium; species Dissulfurimicrobium sp. The sequence goes on along the minus strand of NZ_JBMFRG010000005.1, from coordinate 36,553 downwards.
ACGGCCAGGGAGTTCGTGCAGACCTGATCGGAAGGGTTGCCGTATGACACATAGAGCTGCTGCCGGCCGTGCGGGTCGTCCCAAATGCCGTTCAAGACGCCACGTTTTTCATACAGAAACAAGGGGTAATTCGTATAGGTGTATGGTTGCCCCTTGTAATATTCTGTAACCGTCCATGTGCCTGTTACGGGCTCGATATGGAGCACATAGTAGAGGAGCTCCCTCCATGAGGAATAATTCTGGATATTGTTCGGGTCCCCGATCAATACATGGATGATCATGTCCCCTTCCATGCCTATGAGCCGCATCCCGGCGCCGAAGCGTATCGGGATGGTGGAGACCACGTCCGTCTGTCCGTAAGGGATGGTGTTATCTGAAGCGCTGCCAGTGAAAGGTATAGCGATGGGCGTATTATGGACATCCGCCGCGTAATAGAGGAGCTGCGCATTATTTACAGGATGACCCCACTGGCTGAAGTAGTAAAACTGCGGGCCGTTTGTCGGGTCATAGCGATAGGCAAAGGTCTGACCAGGGGCAAGGCTTTTGTGTTCAACCAGGACATAGAGCGCGCCTGACAAATCCTTTGTAATCGGAATGTCCAGATTGAGGTCAAGCCAGTCAGAGGTGGTGAGCGTCATGTCGCCCGTGCTGTTTTTAATACTTTGCAGATAGACGGTGACATTGACGGTAGCAGGCGTTCCATTAGGAGTAAGGGAATTGATGGTCCCGCCGGAGCCATCATTTATATAGGTTACGATTTCGTTCGTAAGTGTAATCGTACCAGTAAACCTGGTAACATTATTTGTATCTATACAGGTAGGGACGATGTTACCGCTGCTATTTTTTATACAGTTAGGCACAGTGTTGGAATTTGAACAAATAGGTGCGCTAGTAGTGCTTGCGCCTAAACAGGTGGGAACAAAAGTAGCGCCAGTGCCAGTACTTGAACAGGTAGGGGCAGTGTTTGTGCCTGTTGTGCAAATTGGGGTGCTATTAACAAATGGAAGCTTTGTTAAATCTATTCCAACAGTAAATGTAGCGGGCTGGCCTGGAGTAACAGTAGTACAAGTTCCAGGGCTCACGGTTATCCATGGATCGCTCGTAGATGCAAGGATGCACTCTGTCTGTGTCAGGCTGCCAATATTAGTCGATATGGCTGATGTGGCTGTAACGGTCAAGGTTACAGGGTTAGGGTTTGATAGCTGTTCTTTTGCAATGTAAAATTGCACCTCAGATGGCGACGCAACTACAGATGGCGACGCAGCCACATCCGCCTGTGCGTTTTCATTAAAAATGAGCAGCGACAAAACCGGCAATACCAAGACATAAAATAAAAATCTCCACAGACGACTATACATAATTACGCCCCCCATAATCATTCATAAATAAGCTTGCCCTTCCAAGGACCTTTTAAGACCCTCTCAACGCCGGATTTACGGCCTTTTTCTTTTTCTTCTTGATCTTCTTCTTTGCCTTTGCCTTCGGCTTCGCCTTCTCGAATACAGGCATCTTTGCCGGCTGCTCTATCACAGGGGCCGGTTCAGGGGCTGGCGGCGGCAACGGCTGGACCTCGACTGCTGGTTCAGGCGGAAGCGCCGGCATCCTGTTCAAGGCCACGGCCAGGTCATCAACAAGGGTCTTTGACGCCTCTTCAATGGCGCGGTCTATCTGCACACGCGTTGAAGGGTCGGCCCACATCGAAAGCGGGGTCACTTGCTTTTCCACCCTATCGGCCCAGACAACCTTTCCTGTATAGGCATCTTGAAGGGCCAAACTCACCTGAACCACGCCCTCAGGGAGCCTCCCGCCCTTTGAGGCGAGATATGCAGCCCCTGCGCCGGCCGCACCCCAGGTAGCGGCATTGAGACCACGATAGCCGCTGTATCCACCGCTGTTCCTGGTGACCGCCGTGGCGAAACGCGGATTCGGCCCCCCGACTATCTCCGTCTCCTTGCCCTGGGCATTAAACGGCGTATGCGCCTGACTCCCCAGAAGGGCACCCAATGCCCCGCCTACGGCCATGTCCTGCCAGAGGTCGTAACTCTTCGATTCCGCTATGCCGAACAACCCGTTAGACGTGAAATCGAAGAAAAACGGCAGCACCCCCCTTTGGAGCGGGTTCATGTTATGACCATCTCTGATCTCATATTCAACGATCCTGCCGCGGAGCAGATAGTCGGCCTGGAAGCGGCGGCCTATCTCATTGACGATCTTTTGATTAAGACCTGTGGTGAAAGAGCCGGTCTGTTCTTTTGATATGCGCAAGGCCTCATTTTGTGAGACGATCTTTCCAATCTCATCCTGCATCGCCTCCGACCAGCCAGTCCCCAGCTCCCTTGCTATCATCTTGTAGTCCGACCCAGCGGATGTCTTTATGGGCTTGATCACGCCCAGGTCCACCAGGTTCTGGACCACGTCTTCCTCAAGTGGGGTATAGATCCCATGCGCAGCCAATTGATAAGACAACGCACTGTTCAGTTTCATCTGGCGTCTCAGCGCGTCGTCAGGGGTTGAGCCCTGGGTATAATCAGCCAACGGCAGAAGGACTATGCCTCTCCCCAAGGATCTTGGCGGCGGCTCAGCGCTTTTTATCGGTTCAAAAGGCTCTTTCACTACCTGTCCGCATCCGGAAAGAAATACGGCGGCCAGACAGATAAGGATCAATCTTGAAAAAAGTCCCCTGTGCATTTAACCCTCCTCTTTATCACCCCGGCGTCCGGCGCCGCGCAAAGACCTCAGCCGGAAGCTCTCTAAGAGTTATGGCAATCAACATAATCAATATAGATATCGGTTCTTAAACCATCCGTCTTTAAAATCAATATACTATTTTTATTCAAAAGACAATTTTATGATCTTGTAAAAAAAATCGTCAATGCAAGGCGCGCGGATCCTGGAGAATGAGGCGTACTTCCTGCTGTACGCCTCAGCGACAAAAGATGCAGCACAACACAGCAACAGCACTTGGCGACTTCTTGCGACGCCGTCAATTTTACAAACAGGATATGACAAAAAACGGTCTGAATGGACATCGAATGGATGATCATGGCCTTTTCTTGAAACCGGCTAATTAATGCTTGCATATCAGGACAAATTGGCTACATTTAGACGCCTATTGGAGAGGTGCCCGAGCGGCCGAAGGGGCGCGACTGGAAATCGCGTGTACGCCCAAAAAGGTGTACCGTGGGTTCGAATCCCACCCTCTCCGCCAATAAAACAACCCTTTTCAGCAGTCACCGTCAAGCGGCATCAAGGCCCTTTGACTTGGGCCCCTGTCAATTCCGAACTGATCTTGGCGGCCCTGTCCGTATTCATAAAAGACATGATCTGCGCCACCTTCTTGCTCTTCATGCCCTTTAGAATCTCTATCACGGTTGTGTCGTCCATCTTGTCCAGCATAGCGGCCGCCTTCTGTGGATCCATATAGTTATATACGCCTATCATATGCTGAATGCCTTCTCGGCCCGCATCCTTGAGCATATTGAGCGGCCCTTCGAGGCTTGCCTTGAGCCCTTTTAACTCCTTGATCTTCTCATCAAGCTCATTCTTCTCAAAATCAATATCCTTCGACTCCTTTTCCAGTGCCGCTTGCCTTTCCTTGAGCTCATCCAGACGCGCACGCAGCACCTGCATCACCTCGGGGCGACAACCGGCTCCGCTTGAGGCATTTTGTCCAAGGCCTTGCGGCACCCCACCTCCATCGCCGCTTCCCATTGACAAACCCGCTGGACTGCCAGCAGATCCAGGCACCTGCACCCCACCTCCTTGCACCACAGAAGCAGGCCGGCCTGCCGATTCAACGGCCGAGGCCCTGTCAAACCCAAGACCCACAAGGAAAAAGCCTGTAAGCACAAGCTTCGCCACGCCTGCAATCAACAACAGACGGGTCATGGTATAAATCGGCGCACCCGACTGTTTCTCAGGCCTTGTTTCTGCCATATCTCACCGCCGCCAGGTCATCTGCCTTTTTCTGTTCGGCATTCCGCTCCTGAAGCATGTATGCCGCAAAATCATCCTTTTTAAACCTCTCCACTAATTTTTCTTCCACATGCCGCCTGGCCAGGGCCTCTTTTGCCCGCTGAATGTGCGGTTCAAGCTCCAAAAGCATATTTTCGTACCGGTCTATCTCACTTGTCAGCATCTCGATATAATCTACCTCCAGCCGGTATCTTCCGGCTGGCATGCCCTTTGCAAGACCGGCCTTGGCCTTCAGGTCAGCATCTTCTTTCGCCTTCGACAGGGCAGAGACGGCCGCTTGTGCATCGCGATATTGTTTCAAGAGACGGGCCAGCTCGAACCTGGCGGCCTCCATCTGTCTCTGTCTAAGCCGTAACAACGCCTCGAGGCGAAACCTATAGGCCATACCTCACCCGAACAGACCGATTAAGGCCTGTATGCTTGAATCATAGGGCGCCGGGACGTCAATGTCCTGCATTAAAAACTCCTTGACAGGCCGTATCTTTTCAATGGCGAAATCGATATCTGGATTGGCACCCCTGGTGTACGCGCCAAGGTTGATTATGTCCTCAGCCCTTTGATAGGTCGAGAGCACCTTTATAAGCTCCCGGTGCGCCTCGATCTGTCCTGGCGCAGCAATATCCCGCATAATCCTGCTTACGCTCTGGAGTATATCTATCGCCGGATAATGACCTTGATGGGCAAGCTCCCTTTTCAAAACTATGTGCCCGTCAACAATGGAACGCACCGCATCAGCAATGGGCTCATTCATATCATCGCCCTCGACGAGCACTGTATAGATGCCGGTGATACTGCCTGCACCTCTCTTTCTCCCCGTCCTTTCAAGCAGCCTCGGAAGTTGGGCGAATACGCTCGGCGTATAGCCCCTCGAGGTAGGCGGCTCACCGATGGCAAGCCCGACCTCTCTATACGCCATCGCAAATCGGGTGATCGAGTCCATCATGAGGATGACGTCTTTGCCCTGATCCCTGAAATACTCCGCTATCGAAGTGGCGAGGTAAGCCCCTCTCAATCTGATGAGTGGGGGCTGATCCGATGTAGCAACAACTATCACCGAACGCCTGAGACCCTCTGGTCCAAGGTCCCTCTCAATAAAGTCCCTGAGCTCCCTCCCCCGCTCGCCTATGAGGGCTATTACATTCACGTCGGCCGTCGTATGTCTGGCGATCATGCCCAGGAGGGTGCTTTTACCGACCCCGGAGCCGGCCATTATACCGATACGCTGCCCCTTGCCAAGGGTAAGGCAGGCGTTTATCGCCCTGACCCCTACATCCACAGGCGTATCGATGCGGGGGCGATCGAGCGGATTAAGCGGCTCGCCGTATAGCGGATACAATACATCTGCCCTGATCGATCCCTTGCCGTCTATGACCTCGCCGAGCCCATTCAGCACGCGCCCTATCAATCGAGGACTTACACATGCCTCGGCCCTGTTCGCCTCGACCCATATCCTACCGCCCGGCTCGATCCCCCTCATTTCGCCAAGGGGCATAAGCAATGTACGGCCTTGTCTAAACCCGACCACTTCGGCAGGCAGACGCCCCCCGTCTTCAACATCCACCCGGCAAATCGCACCAACCGGGGCGCCAGGCCCCTTACCTTCAAGGACAAGGCCGATAACCTGGTTGATTAGACCGCAAGAGCGCACCGATCTCACCTTTCTTGCTGCATCTATGTAAGAATCAAGATCAATCCGCATGGCCGTCTCCTGTCCGTCGTCCATCTAGGATCTTCTTGATGGCGTCGGCCACGACCTGCCATTTGCCGTCAACCGTTGCGTCTATGAGTCCGAAATCGGTCTCAATAATACACCCGCCTGGATCTATCCGACTGTCCGGCGTCAAGTTTACCGGATGGCCGCCTGCGATCCTGGCCTCTCTTTCGATAAAATCACTGGCGATCTCGACATCCCTCGGGTTGAGCCTTATATTGAGCGGACTCCCCTCCACAACCTGTTTAAAGGCCTCCTTAAGGCACAAGGCTATTGTTTCCGGTCTGGTCTCTATCTCGCGGTGTATAACGGCCTTTGATATCTCCATGCAGAGCCTGACGAGTTGAGGCTCATATTTGTCAATCACCGCAACCGCCTGCGACTGGATGGCGCTGACAACATCCTTGAGCCTCGCGCATCTGGTCTCATATTGTTTTCTGCCGAGCGCCTCGCCATCCTTTTGACCCTGGGCATAGCCCTGGTTATAGGCCTCGGTCTCTATATCAGCGGCCATTTTCCTAGCGTTTTCAAGGATGGTCCTCGCCTCTTCTCTAAGGGCCTCAGCCTCAAGCCTTGCGGCCTCAACGTCCCTTTCACATTCAAGATCCCCACGCCCAAACCCGACGCTAGGGTTGGAATGGGTACCCTCTTGCGCCAACGGCGCCGCATCAACTCCTTCCCGACCGGCGCCGACAAGCTCACAAAATGGACTGAAGGCACCGCCAGCGTCATTTGGCGTCTGTATGCCCTTTGAGCGCAACAGAGACATCTCATGCAAACCCGCCTTCTGCCGCTCCTTGGCCTTGATCACCCTAGACAAGGACGTCTTCCCCTCCCTTTGCGCTCAAGACTATCTTGCCTTCACTCTCAAGCCTTTTTGCCACCTTCAGGATGGCCTGCTGGTTCTTCTCCACATCCCTCAGCCTCACCGGACCCATTACCTCAAGGTCTTCCTTAAGCAAGGCACCAGCCCTCTCCGACATGTTCTTGAAAAATTTGGCCTTCAGATCGTCCGAGGCAACCTTAAGGGCAAATTTGAGCTCATCCATGCTCACCTCTTTAAGTATCATGATGATGGCCGCGTCATCGACATTTATGAGGTCCTCGAACTTAAACATCAGCTTCTTGATCTCCTCGGCCAAAGGCTCAGACGCAGCCTCTATCTTCTCAAGCAAGGTGTCTTCCATCTGCCTGTCGAGGTTGTTGAGTATATCGGCGACCTTAGCCACCCCGCCTACCTTCTTGGCATCACTCATCTCTACAGAAAAGAGCTCCTCCTCAAGGACCTTGTCTATCTCTGCCACTATATCAGGGCTGATCTTGTCAAGTTTGGCGATCCGCATTATGACGTCGGCCTGCAGATTCTCAGGAAGCTCACGCAATATGGCGGCCGTCTGGGAGGAATCGAGGTGTGCCAGGATGACAGCAATGGTCTGCGGGTGCTCGTTTCTGAGGAAGGCGACGATCGCCTTTGGCTCAAGGTGTGAAAGCTTTTGAAACGTAGAGGGATGGAGCTGCCTGACGATCTCTTCGTAGATCTTTTGCGCCTGCTCATAGGGCATTGAAGAAAACAGGACCTTTTTCAAGAAGTCCTCCACAGGCACCGCCACCTCGCCGTGGACAAGCCCCATCTTCTCCTGCACCTCATTCATCACCTTCTCGACCGCGTCCCCAGGGATATTCTGTATCTGCGCCATAAGGCGAGAAACCCTTCGGATCTCATCCTCGTGGAGGTGTTTAAACACCTCGGCCGCAAACTCCTCCCCCATTGCAAGGAGAAATATAGCGGCCTTGACGGCACCTGCCGGATTGCTCAGGTCTATCTGATTGGAATCCGACGTCTTGCTAGGCATTTTTTGTACCACCCGCCTCAGCTTTCTCTCTCAGCCATATCTTTACCAAAGCGGCCGCCCTTTCAGGATATGCATGCGCCATCTCCCTCAATCTCTCTCTAGCGTCTGGTATCGGATGGATGACCGGCGGTGGTGGAAACTCAAACTCCCCTTCTCCAGTCTCACCCTCGCCCGTGCGTGCACCAGACGGAACGGCCTCCGCCTCTTCCTTGCCGCGGGGTTTGAGGACGTAGCGATTGAACAGCGGGCGCAACACAAATACAATGAAGAGGACAGCTAAGATAATATTCATGAAAGGCGTCGCAAAGTACGAGGCCAGCTCGAACAACTTCGACGGGGCCTTTCCTTCGGGCTGCTGGGCCTTGAACGGCACGTTGACAACACTTACTTCGTCCCCACGTTTGGGATCAAATCCAATGGCGGCCTTTACGATACGATCGAGATTGGCCAACTCCTCCTGAGACCTCGGCGTATACACAAGCTCCTTGCCCTTTGGAAGGTAAGAACCATCGACCATGACGGCGACCGATATCTTTTTGAGCTTGCCAATGGAGGCGTTTATCTGTCTCTGTATCCTAGTGATCTCATAATTTGAGGTATCCTGGGTCTTTTGTCTGATCAAGGCGGGAGGCGCGCCACCGGCGCCAGTATTGGTCGCGGCAGGGCCTGTGACGTTGCCCTGCAGCTTGTCCGCAAGCCCCCCCTTTACGCCAGCCACGCCGCCAGCATTTTCTTGCGACGTATCTATCTCGCTGATCTTTTGTTCACTTCGTACCGCCGTCTGATCAGGGTCGTAGCGGTCCTCACTTGTCTGGACCTGGTCAAAATCTACATCAGTCGCAACCCTCACGACGGCCTTGTTAGGCCCCAAAACATCTTCCAGCATGCTTTGAATCTTATGCCTGTAGTAATCTTCCAGTTTTTTCTGATATGCAAGCTGGGTATTCGTCATCAAAGACTGGTCGTTTTCCTGATCTTTACTGTCATAAAGCACGCCTCCATCTGTATCGACCACAGACACGTTCTCTTTCTTAAGCCTTGGGACGGCGCTAGCCACCAGATGGACTATACCCTTTATCTGATTTCTGGAAAGCTCTTCGCCTGGTTTCAGTTGGAGCACAACAGAGGCCGTTGGTTCCTTTTTCTCGCTTGTAAAAAGCGATTCCTGCGGCAGGGCCAACAGTACCCTTACGCTGCGTATCTGAAGAAACCTCGAGATGGTCTTTTCAAGCTCCCCTTGAAGCGCCCGTTGGTAATTCACATGCTGCACAAAATCAGTGACGCCGAGGTTGGTCAGATCAAATATCTCGAAACCTACACTTCCCCTCGGAAGCCCGGCGCCAGCCAAAGACAGCCTTACATCATAGACCTTTTCCTCTGGAACACGTATGGCGGTGCCGTCGTTATACAACTGATAGGGCACGGATTCCTTCTTCAGCCATGCGGTAATCTCAGCTGCATCCTGGGGTGAGAGATCAGAGTAGAGCGGTTTGTAGACAGGGCGGTTTGCAATAAAAAAGATGACCCCGAAGACCGCAAACGCCAAGGCGACAACACTCGCAGCGACAACCTTCTGGCGCAGTGTCAGGTTCTGAGAAAGTTTTTTTATCTGTTCAAGCGCCTCCTGGGGAGTAGGCATATCAACCCTCACATTTCATCTGTGAATTCATAAACATACATCTGAAATATCCCCCTCGCCCTGCCCCCCCTCTCTCGCAAGGCGAGGGGGAAGTTCTTCACTGATTACCCTAGAACTGCATCCTCATTACCTCTTCATATGCAGAAATGATCTTATTCCGCATTTGCACGAGGAGATTAAACGAGATGTCGGCCTTGGCTGCGCTTATCATTACCTGTGCCGTATCCACAGGCTGACCGGCTGCACTCAGTTCCGCGAGCTCTTGTGCGCGGACCATATCGCTATTTACGCCCTCGACGGCCTTGGTCAAGATATCGCCAAATCCACCGCGTCTCTGCGTACCGTTTTCCCCGTTTCCAATCCCCGATGCGCCCTTATTGCCACCCGTCGACATCTCGGCAGGACCGCTTATTTTCATTGCAACCTCCCTCCTTACTTGCTTACTTGCCTATCTCAAGTGTCTTAAGCGCCATTGACTTGGCCGTATTTATGGCGGTGACATTCGCCTCATAGGCCCTTGAAGCGGTCATGATGTCCACCATCTGCTCCATAACATTCACATTCGGCAGCTTCACCATGCCATTCTGATCTGCATCGGGATTGTTGGGGTCATAGACCTCCCTGAAAGGATCTTTGTCTTCTACTATCTTGGCGACCTTTACGACCTGAAGCGCGTCAAGCCCTTGCGAGAACCTGTCGGCAAAAGACACCCCGCCGCCTCCCTGACCCGTCTTGTTATACGGCTCGGCCGAAAAGACCACCGACTTGGGCCTGTAAGGTCCACCGTCAACGGTCTTTGTGACGTCCGCGTTGGCTAGGTTCATCGCTGCCACACCAAGCCTCGTCCTCTCTGCGGAAAGCCCGTAGGCGCTTATCTTAATGGCTGTAAAGAGATTCATACCTTGCCTCCTTCAGTAATAGCTGTCTTTAACATTTCAAACTGTTTAATCAAGGACTGTACGGTCTCCTGGAACCGGATATTGTTTATAGCGAGCTCAGCCATCTCGCTATCAAGGTCAACGTTATTGGGCGTCCCTCTCTCGTCTGAACGGACAACAACCGCATCTGCGCCATAACTACCGCCTGCTGTCTGGATATGGGCCTTGTCAGTAACCGCCAGCGAAGAACCCCCCATAGAAATCATATGACCTTGCGATGGCGCCTTCAAGGACATAGCCAACCCGCCCGGAGGATTGTCCAAATAACGTGCCATTATCTCCTTAAAAGGGACATCTTTTGCCTTGTAACCTGGCGTATCGAGATTTGTTATGTTTGAAGTGATGACCGTATTCCTCAGGGTCTCAAGCTCGATAGCCCGCTCTAACGTATTGAATATCCTGCCGAAAAGCTGCTTCACAGCACCACCCCCATCTGTCGGTATTCTGACAGCTTGTTTCTAAGCGTCCTTACGCTGATGCCGAGGAGCTTTGCTGCATGCGTCCTATTGCCGGCCGTCTTTGAAAGGGCCCGCTTTATCATCTCGCGTTCGAGGACGCCGAGATTGACGATCTCGCCTTGAGACGCCACAACGTCCAAGGAAGAACTGACGCCCCCGGCCGTCGTATCAATCATGACATCGGCATCAGATTCATCGCCAAACATGTCGGCTGCCGTCACAACGCCTCCTGACGCAAGGAGCACGCCCCTCTCCACCGCATTCCTCAACTCCCTTATGTTTCCTGGCCACTGCATCGAAGTAATGGCCTTGATTGCATCCTTTGCAAATTCCAGTCCAACTTTTGCATATTGCTCAGAAAAAGACCTTAAAAAACACCCGGCAAGCAGCAAGAGGTCCTCTCTACGCTCCCTCAACGGGGGGAGTTTGAAGGAGATAACATTCAATCTAAAATAGAGATCCTCCCTGAATCGTCCAGAGGATATGAACGATTTTACATCCCTGTTCGTGGTGGCCACTACCCTCACATCGATCTTTACAGGACCGGTGCCGCCGAGCCTGTCTACCTCGCCCTCCTGAAGGACCCGTAAGAGCTTTGCCTGAAGCTGCGCCGCCATCTCCGTTATCTCGTCGAGCAACAAGGTGCCGCCATTCGCCAGCTCAAACTTGCCCAGTCTTCTGTATATGGCACCCGAAAAGGCCCCCTTCTCGTGGCCAAAAAGTTCGCTCTCTAGCAGCGTTTCCGGCAGGGCTGCACAGTTGACCGCCACAAACGGACCGCTTCTTTGGCTCATGCGGTGTATATATCTGGCCAACAGTTCCTTGCCGGTACCGCTTTCCCCCATAATCAAGACGGGGACACGGCTTGGGGCAATATTTGCCGCCTGGGACAGTATCTTTTTGACCCTGGGATTTGCAGTGATGATCTCGTGGCAATCTCCTGAACCGACAACATTGCCGTTGCCCGCCGGCAGCCCGCAGCCGGCCCCTTTCTGACCGACGCCTTTCAACTTAACCGGAGAAGGTCTGCCAAGCGCCCTCTTTACAGCCAGGACAAACGCCTCCATGTCAACTGGTTGACACAAAAAATCGGAGGCCCCTATCTGCATGGCCGCCACCGCATCTTCGATGACAGCGTTCCTGGCAAGCAATATAAAGCCAACCCCTCTATAGATATCCTGCAAGGCCCTTAGCAACTCGATACCATTTATCCCTCTTTTGGGATCATGGGCTATTATGACCAGTACAGCCCGGGCTTTTCTCAAGACATCCGCTGCGCCTGCAGCGTCGCCAGCGTTTACCGTATCCAAACCAAGCCCTTTTAGGCGATCGCGCATATCCCGCACCTCGTCATCGCCAAAAGAGACCAGCAAAACGCCGCCTTGCTTCGCCTCGGCTGCAAACACCCCCTGGCTCATCTGCCGCCCCCGCCGCTGTCCTGCCCAGTCCCCCTTTGGGCGTCTTTTTTTGTATGAAAGAGGTGTTTGGCTGGTCCGTTCAGGAGATCATCGGCCCCCAAGACAGCGGCGGCGGCCTCGGCCCATTGTCCTTTGCCCTTCGAGACCTCGCCCAACCTCTTCATAGCGGCATCGGTCATGCCTGCGCGGTATTCGGCAACGGCAAGCCTGAAGGTGCAGGATGGATCGTTCGGCTCTAGGGTCGTCAATTCGCTGTAAATTGCCCTAGCCTGGGTATAATCTCCGCGTCCAAATGCCTCGTCGCCCCATTCTGTCAAAAAACGTGCCTTCTCGACCCCAGAGAGCCTGCCCTTTATGCCCTGCCACAAAGACGATGCCTCGTCCCACCGGCCGAGATGGATGTCGGCCCTGAAGAGCATTGTCTCCAGCGCCTGCATCATACGGGCGGACGGTCCGAGACCGATGGCCTTTTTTGCCATCCGCCAGACCAAATTCCAATCCCCTTTCGATTGGGCGATTGCAGACCTGATCCACAGGGCATCCTGGTCTTGCTCAAGCCTCTTTGGATATCTGGCCTCCATGACGGCATAGACGGCCTCGGCCGATTCCATATCGCCTGAATCCACAGCCGTCCGGGCCCACGCAAGGAATAATCTGTGCCCGTTCGACGGACCAGCCTTCCATGCCTGATAAAACGCCCTCATGGCAGCCTCAGGACATCCGAGACTATCCCATGCAAGACCGACATAAATGAGATGTTCGGACGTGGAAAGCCAATCCGAGCCGTTTATAGACGAAAAGTGATAATTTAAGAGCGCAAGGGGTCTATGCGCATCAAAAAAGGCCTTGTCAAGGGCGAGGACCGCCTTTGCACCGGCCTCTTTTACATGCCCAACACCGAGACCGTCAGGGAATATCTTGACAAATGCCTTGGCCTCGCCCACTGCCTCGACAAATTCATCCTTGGCCATATACTGGTCTATGAGACCTGCCCAGACCCTCTGAGCGATATCTGACATCACAGGCCAAAAAGGACTTTGCTTGTCATTTCCGTCAAGAAACCCCCTTGCGGCATCCAGGCCGCCTTTAAGCCCCGAGACATCGGCCTTTGCCAGGATAGCGTCGGCGGCCATCGAGACCTCCTTCGAGACCGCCTTGACAAAGGCATCGTCTCCACCAAGTCTCGATGCATCCGCCACCATCTTCAATACATCAAGATATCTCCCGTTTTCGACCTTGAGCGACATGTAATCAATCATGGCCTCCTTGGCAATCGGGAGGCCAGGGGCCTCCCGGATGATCGTTGATAATATCTGTTCCTTTACAGGGTATTTATCTAAACCAAGGCGTGCTATCCTGGGCCCGGCCATCAACAGGATATTCAAGGCCCCTGTCCCCTTTTCGATCTCCATGACCCTGTATTTTGCAAAAACAGACTCCAAGGAATCAGGATACCTCTTGTTCAAAAGAAGATAGATCCGGACGGCGTCGAGCAGTCTTTTCTCTCGTCTGTACGACTCAGCTATGTTGTAAAGCACCTCAGCGTCCTGATCTGGCGACTGCACCAGGTTCAGATAACGCATCCATGTCGCCCTCGCCTCCGCCTCCTTCCCTTTGGCAGCCAAGACCTTCGCCTTCAAATCAAGGAATTTAGGGACACTGAGGCCGATGTCAGGGTCTGCATCCTCAAGCCTTGCCATCTCTACGGACACCTCGTTGATATTCCCGCCTTCAACCGCCTTGACGGCAAGCGCTATCCAGGCCGTTTTACCAACTAAGGTGTCAGGAAATTGACGTATAAGTTCCTTATAATAATCATTTTCGTCTTTTTTAATATTCAACAGCTTGGAATTTTTCATAAGTATCAAAAGGGCCTTTTGTCCCCACGGGCTATCAGGAAAACGTTTCGCCGTAGTCTTGAGATAGGTCACGGCCTCCGGGAGATAACCGGCCTTGAAATAGGCCTCGCCAAGCAGGCAGTTCGTCTCGGCGAATTCAACCGGATCGTTTGCAACCGCCGGAAGTATCTTGCGAAGCAGGGAGACCAGCTCAAAGGCCTTATGCCTGTCAGAGACAGGGGATGACTCGATCTCTTCTTGCAGGGCCTTGATCCTCGCCCTGACCCGTCCGAGGTCGCTTGGCGATCCTTGTGCGGACACGTCCTTTTCGGGCGATGCGGCACAGACCCTGCAAGGGCAGACGGTCACAGAAAAAACCAGGCACAAAAGACCTGTCAATACTCTATGCATGATACATCTTGACCTTAACCCTATCTTTGCGTACATCGGCATCTTAAATTAGAATCTATATCTATGATAGAATAAAGCAATCCGGATGCCACAGACAAAGATCTCCTGGCGCCGGCAGGGCAGGACAGAGGGAAACCGCTTTGGCCGATACGTGTCTATTCTCCATAAGTGTAATACTTGTCTGCTGGCTCCTGACATCCATCGCCTTTTTTGTGCATTGGCGCAGGTGTCATCTCGCCCTGGGGGACAGAAAGACACCGGTCGATCTATTATTAACCCTGGCGACGGAAAAGTCCAAGGAGGCGAAAGACGCAACGGAAAGGCTCCTAGCCGTGGCCGACGCCCTCGGGGTCGGTCTTGTTGAGATCCGCGGCGACGGGAGGGGCAGAAAGACAAAAAAAATAAACAAAATCGGCTCAAACCTCCTGCCATCCGTTGAATACGGAGACGATGGGCTGCACCGTCTCCTCAACGATATATCTGGAAACGAACCGGTCAGCCGACGGATTTCAAATAAGGTCCTCCAGTTTACAAAGATCCTCCAGAGAAACGACTGCAAGATCTTTCTTATACAGGATGTAACCGAGACCTTTATGGCTGCCAATAGGTTAAAAGGACAGGAAAAGCTGGCCCTTCTCGGCAAGATGAGCGCCAGGATGGCACACCAGATCAAGACACCCCTTTCAGTACTCGCTGGCTCTGCTCAAATGCTAGCGAGGGAGCTCGACGACCGCCCAGACCTCCAAAAAAAAGCCAACGGCCTTTACATGGAGGCCGAGTCACTTGCCAGACAGGTAAACGAAATAACAATGTTTTACGCCGGCAACACCGCACAACCGATTTTGACCGAGATATGCCTGACGCTGGAGCTGGTAAAGGCAAGGCTTGAAAACGAGACCGAGACGGCCGCCATCTCAGTGGATTGCCCTCATGGAATCAAGGCCTTCACAGATCCGGCGATCCTTTCGGACATACTCTTTCTTGTCGGACAAAACGCCCTGGCGCCGGAGGTCGGGGCCGGTATGGTAGCATTGAGGGCCGCCCTCCAAAACGACTGGATAGTGATCTCGATTGAAGACGATGGGTGTGGCATCCCTGCGCAGATAAGCCAAAGTCTGTTCGAACCATTTACCGGAACAAGGCAAGGCGGTCTGGGCCTCGGGCTCTTCCTTGCAAAAGATCTCGCCGAACGTATCGGGGCTACGCTTACCCTTAAAAAAAGCGGGCAAACCGGTACCTCTTTTGAATTGAAACTCGCTGCCGCCTGTGCAAGGCAAGACCAGCTGTGACCTGTATAGATGTGTAGCTCTCCGTTTGTTTGGCGTTTGTTCTCCTCCACACCCCTGGGTCAGGGATGCCCTCCAGGGATCCAGAATACGCAAAAACGGTCAAGGAAAACTCTAGATAGACGCAGACGCCGTCCGGCCCACTGCGTACTGTTGTTGCAAGGGATCCGCCCCACATTTTCTTAGATAAACCCTTAACGCCGTAATGGCGGCAGGGGTCATGCCCGGGATCCGCGAGGCCATTCCGAGGGTGCCGGGCCGTTGCTTCATGAGCTTTTCCCTTATCTCTGTCGAAAGCCCAGGTATCCTGGAATAATCGATTAAGGCCGGAAGTTCGACGGACTCCCATCTTGAAGCCCTTGTCGCCTCGACCTCCTGTCTCGCCACATAGCCTGAGTATTTCGCCTCGACCTCCACAAGCGATGCAACCTCCCCTGGGATACCTCTTACGGCAGGCAGATAATCCGCAATGTCATCGATGCCTATCTCAGGCCTTCTCAAAAGCTCCTCAAGCGTCATGGGCTGACCGATCGGGCTCGATCCAATGGATCGAAGCCATGAATTCACTTCCGGACCAGGCCTGAGCCTTATTTCCCTTAAAAGGGCCATTGCGCTGCCCAAGGCCTTTTCTTTCGCCTTGTAAGAGGCCCATCTGTCGTCATCAAGGAGCGCTATCGCCCTACCCAATCTTGAAAGGCGCAGATCCGCATTGTCTTCCCTGAGAAGCAATCTGAATTCAGCCCTTGATGTGAACATCCTGTAAGGCTCGTTTGTGCCTTTCGTGATCAAATCGTCTATCATGACGCCTATATAGCCCTGGGAACGGCCGATGACCACAGGCCCCTCGTCCTTGATCGCCCTTGCCGCATTGATCCCTGCAATGAGGCCCTGGGCCGCCGCCTCCTCATATCCTGACGTCCCGTTTATCTGGCCTGCAAAATAGAGCCCTTTGACAAGGTGTGTCTCAAGTGTCGGTTTGAGCTGGACAGGGTCTGCATAGTCATATTCGATTGCATAACCCGGGCGCAGGATCATGGCCTTTTCAAGCCCCCTTATACTCCTCACCATCTTGGACTGGACATCTATCGGGAGGCTCGTTGGTATGCCGTTCGGATATATCTCGACGGTATCAAGCCCCTGTGGTTCAAGGAATATCTGGTGCCTCGTGCGATCAGGAAAACGGAAAACCTTGTCCTCGATGGATGGGCAGTACCTGGCTCCGACGCCCTCGATAACGCCTGTAAAAAGCGGAGAGCGGTCACGGGCCGAGCGGATAATTTCATGGGTCTTTTCATTCGTATAAGTGATGTAACATGGTCTCTGGGGCAGAGGTATCTCTTTTGTAACAGAAGAAAAAGGATATGGTTTCGGATCACCCTCCTGGATCTCAAGACATTCAAAATCTATCGTATCCCTATGGAGCCTCGGCGTAGTGCCAGTCTTCAACCTTCCCATCTTGAAACCCAGCCCCCTCAAGGACCTACCGAGCCTGTTCGACGGCGGGTCCCCAAGCCTGCCGGCCGGGAAATGCTCAAGGCCGATGTGTATGAGACCGTTCAAGAACGTACCGGTGGTGACGATTACGACCCTTGAGTATATCTCCTCGCCTATCGTAGTGACCACACCCTTGACCCTGTTGTCGTGCACGAGTATGTGTCCTGCCATGGCCTGGTAGATGTAAAGATTTTTTTGGGATTCGATCACAGACTTCATCCTGAGACGATAGCGGAGCATGTCGGCCTGGGCCCTTGTGGCCCTTACGGCAGGCCCCTTCGAGGTATTGAGCCTCCTGAATTGGATGCCAGTTTCATCGATATTTCGGGCCATTTCACCACCAAGGGCGTCTATCTCACGGACCAGATGCCCCTTGGCAAGCCCGCCGACCGCCGGATTGCAGCTCATCGCGGCTATGGTATCCAGGTTTATAGTCAGAAGCAGGGTCTCAACCCCAAGCCTCGCGCTCGCAAGTGCGGCCTCGCAGCCTGCGTGCCCTGCACCGATAACTATTACGCCATATTTTTTGGGATGAATTGACACAGATATACCGTTTTATCTTTTGTGCTAGATTTGGTGTTTATATTCCCTGAAGCCCTCAACCAGATGTCTGAATGAGGTGGGTTTGTATTTCTCAAAGCTTTCTTCGTCTATGTAAACAAAGTCATAGGTCACATTCGACTGCACCCTGTTGATGTCCTCGCACCACTGCCTAAGCCGTTCCATCTTCAGCGGCACATCCAAGTCTTCCTGCCCTTTCGTTTCGACAATGACAATTCTCCTGTCGGACAGCTTGACCATAAAATCCGGGTAGTAGTTGGAGATGTCGCCATCTGCATTCACATAGTCCAGATTGAAATTCACTGCCAGATAATTTTTGGCGTAGGAGACCACGTCGTCGCAGTCTTCCAGGAAGCGGGCGAAAAGCAGTTCAAAATGGCTGTCGCCAATAATGCGGTTGAAGATGCTCTTCTTCGAGATAAGGTAGCCCTGATCTTTAACCACGAAGGGACGCGTCTGCCTGAGTTTTATCGTGTCGCGAATCCCGGCGTCGCCCTTGTCCCGAACGGTCAGCGCATTGATCGCCTTCTTGAAGGTTTCGATCAGGGTCTTGGTAGCGGCCAGTTCCGAGAGATTGCGCAAGGTATTAGGGTCTTCCAACTCCACCTGCCGGTCGAACAATTCAGCCGGGATGTATTTGGGCGCGATGTCGATGCCCTTGGCGCGGGCTTCGTCCAGCACGTTGGGAAACAGGCCCATCTCGAACTCAAAGCCCAGGATGTCCACGCGGCTTATGTGCTTCTTGCGGCATTCCAGAATGATCTCCTCCACAAACAGTCGCGTAACAGGCAGGTTGACCGGCCCCACTGATACCAGCCGCCCGGCCTTCTTGCCGTGGAATGTCTGGAAGCCATCAGTCTTCTCGGCGCGGTAAGCGCGCAGGATCAGGTCAACGAAGGCGGCCTCCTTCTCCTCCAGTTGTTTTTGTTTTTCCGCCTCACGCAGGTTGGGGTTGACTCCGATGTAGTGCTGGCGCTCGTACTTGCCCAGGTTGAGGATTTCGAAGGCGCGGTAGTCCTTGCCTTCTTTCTTGAGCTGGCGCTGGACACCGATCATCCGCTTGCGCGTGGTGTGAATGGCGAACTTGCCTAGGTCGCTGACGATCCACTTGCGACCCAGCTTCTCCGCCACGGCCGCCATCGTCCCCGAACCGCAGAAGAAATCGGCTATGAGATCGCCTTCGTTGGATGAGGCTTTGATGATGCGTTCGAGCAGGGCTTCGGGTTTTTGGGTGGGATAATCAACGCGCTCATTGGCTTGAGGATTGACGGGCGGGATGTCATCCCATACCGAATCAACAATGTCGCCTTCTACTTCGTCCAAATAGATGATTCGAGTACCACCGCCCGTCGGATTGACATCATCTCTGTATTTACGTCCATCCGTGTCAGTCTTCCAACGCTTCAAATATTCTTCGCTATGAGGCCGAAATTGGGTATGCCAAATGAAACGGTCTCTCGTCTTACGATATGAGATTATGTCATCATGTTTCTGAGGAAACTTTTTGGCCGTTTTACGCTTAAATGAGAAGTAAGACCATATGACTTCGTTTAAAAAACAGTCTGACGCAAAAACTTCATCCAACACTCCACGAAGATAGTGATGCACCCTCCAGTCGCAATGGACATAAATACTCCCATCATCCGCCAGCAGATCGCGCATGAGGATGAGCCGCTCGTAGATCATGGCGATGAAGGAATCCGCGCCCTTGCCCCAGGTGTCGCGGTAGGCGATCTCTTCTAGGATGTTGGGCTTCTTGGTGAAGGTGTCGCCGCCGATCTCGATGTCCATTGAGAAATCCGCGCCCAAGTCAAAGGGCGGGTCAATGTAGATCAGCTTGAGACCGCCCTGCTTTTCGATCTCCTCGCGCAGGGGGCCGTTTTTAAGGGAAGAGAGGATGAGCTTGTTGTCACCCCAGATCAGCTTGTTGGTCCAACCCTTGAGCTGGCCGCCCCGGTTGTCCATATCGAAAAGCCCGAGTTGCAGGGAGGCGGGCTTTTCCGCCCGCGGCTCGTCCACCTGCTCGATCACCTGAAAGGGCAGCACCACGTTGCAGACCTCGCCGGTCTTGCCGTTCCAGACCAGCTCGACCTCGCGCCTATCCTCGAACAGCAGGAAACGAAACTTGTCCGGCAGGGGGCTGCCCGCCTCGATAAAGCGGACAATCTCCTGTTTTTCCTGTTCGGTCAGTTGAGCCATGGTATTTATCTTAATCCTGTTTTTTCTGGATCAACAAGCCTTTTCGCATCTTCCCACAGCCTGTCAAATTCGTTCTGCGGCAGACCGGAAAATTTTATTCCGTTAATCCTTGCCAGCTCCTCCATGGTCTTAAAACGTCTTATAAAGCGATCCACTGTTTCGCTTAACGCCTCTTCCGGGTTTATCTCAAGGAGTCTCGCCATGTTCGCGACGGCAAACAGAAGGTCTCCCAGCTCATCCTTTATATTTTCATGCGTTCCTGAGCCGATGGCTTCCTTGAGTTCCGTCTCCTCTTCCTCTATTTTTTTCCAGATATCTTCGACCCCCTTCCAGTCAAAACCGATCCTTGACGCCCTCTCGCCCACTCGAAACGCCTTCTGAAGCGCCGGAAGGACCTTTGGAAGCCCTCCAAGCGCACTCTCGGTCCCGCCTTTTTGTCTGGATTCCTCGGCCTTTATGACCTGCCAGTTGTCAATGACATCCTGGGTCCCCTTTACCTTGACATCCCCGAATATGTGCGGGTGTCTCCTTATCATTTTTACCGACACGGAATCCATGGCGTCTTTTATGCCGAAGCACCCCTTCTCCTCATACATCTCCGCCACAAAAATGAGGATGAAAAAGAGGTCTCCCAGCTCTTCCCTGACCGCCTCGGCATCGCCGTCTTCAACGGCCTCAACAAGCTCATAGGCCTCTTCAAGGATATATTTGCACACGGACCGCGGGGTCTGCTCCCTGTCCCACGGACAGCCGTCAGGCGCACGGAGCCTCTTGACGATCCCCTTGATCTTAAAAAAACCCTCCCCTTCTGTTCCGATCTCTTTATTCGTCATAGCCCTTGTTTAATAACCCGCCTTAATCATCTTGAAAAGCCTGGCCGCCCATGATAACGTTATTTTATGACTATAAAAGACAAGGCAAAATCAGGCGTCATCTTACCACTCATAGATCAATGCGCCAGAGATGAACGGGTCGATCCGAGAGATCTCGCCCGCGATGTCGGCTCAGGCGTTGCAGTGATCCCACACAACCGCCACGCGAACCTTAAGCGCCCAGCGGCTATCGGTAGGGGCCTTTCGACAAAGATAAACGCCAACATCGGCACATCCAAAGATCATCCAGACATCGATACTGAACTTGAAAAACTCAAGGTCTCGCTCGAGGCAGGGGCGCATGCGGTCATGGATCTGTCCACCGGCGGCCCAATAAAGGAAATAAGGCAGGCCATAAGAGAGGCGTGCCCCGTGCCGCTCGGCACCGTACCTATATATCAGGCGGCGGTCGAGACGGTCGAGGTCCACAAGCGTGCCATCCGCGAAATGGAACCTGACGACATCCTGCGCGTCATAGAAGAACAGGCCATAGAAGGCGTGGACTTCATGACCATCCACTGCGGCCTCACCTTGGGGGCGCTTGACCGGCTCAAGTCCGACAGGCGCACCATGGGTATCGTAAGCCGAGGCGGGTCATTCGTCTTCGAATGGATGGTCCACAACAAGAAGGAAAACCCGCTCTACGAACGTTTCGACGACATCCTGGCCATAGCAAGGGAACATGAGGTCACATTGAGCCTGGGTGACGCCTTGAGGCCGGGCTGCATCGCAGATGCATCCGATGGCGCACAAATACACGAACTCATCATCCTCGGCGAGCTCACACTGCGGGCCTGGGAAAAAGGCGTACAGGTGATGATCGAGGGGCCAGGCCACATGCCCATGGATCAGATCCCTGCAAACATGCTTATTCAAAAGCGGCTCTGTCACGGGGCGCCATTCTATGTCCTAGGCCCCCTGGTGACGGACATCGCCCCTGGATACGACCACATCACAAGTGCCATAGGTGGGGCGATCGCCGCCGCCTCTGGCGCAGACTTTTTATGCTATGTCACCCCAGCTGAGCACCTGAAGCTCCCCTCCCTGGACGATGTCAAAGAAGGGGTTATAGCCTCACGGATTGCAGCCCATGCTGCGGATATCGTAAAGGGGGTGCCAGGGGCAACTGAAAAAGATAGAGAGATGGCCGAGGCGCGTCAGAGGCTTGACTGGCAGAGACAAATCGATCTCTCCATAGATCCGATCAAGGCCAGACTCTACTGGGAAGAAGGCAGGGCCTACAACAAGGGTCCGACCTGTACCATGTGCGGTGAGTACTGCGCCATAAAGACATTCAGGCGGGCTATCTCAAGGTGTGACAAAAAGGGGGGCGATGCGGTCTAAAAAACGCCTGCTCTCGATAGCAGGCTCTGATCCGAGCGGCGGGGCCGGCATCCAACAGGACATAAAGGTCTTTACGGCCTTGGACGCATACGGCGCAGCGGTGATCACGGCCCTGACCGTCCAAAACACCCTTGGTGTAAAGGACGTTGTGCCCATAGATGCAGACCTTGTTGCAAGACAGGTCGAGGCGGTACTCGAAGACATAAGGCCCGACGCCATAAAGACCGGGATGCTCGCCAACCCGGAGACTGTAGAGGCCGTCTCCCGCACTGTCTCGTCATTAGCAAGGGATGCAATGCTGGTTGTTGACCCTGTGATGACTGCAAAGGGCGGTGCGGCCCTCCTTGAAAAGGGTGCGGTCTTCGCCCTGAAAGACCGCCTCTTGCCCCTTGCTGATGTCGTAACGCCGAATATCCCTGAAGCAGAGACCCTGCTCGATAGACGGATACCGGATGCCGGAGCCATGTCCAGGGCGGCGCTTGACCTCCTGCATCTGGTCAAAAAAGGTGGCGCGGTGGTCTTGAAGGGCGGTCACCTTGAAGACGGCATGGCGCTGGATGTGGTTGCAACCCCAAACGGTGTAACTGAATTGCCGCACGACCGCATCCATACCACGCACACACACGGTACCGGCTGCACATTCGCATCCGCGCTCGCTGTATTCCTTGCCAAGGGCTGCAACGTGATTGAGGCCGCCGGAAAGGCCAAGGCCTTTGTGACAACGGCAATCAGGGGGGCGTTTAAAATAGGCCGCGGTATCGGGCCCACCAACCCCATCGCCCCACTTGAAAACAAACTTGAGAGGTTTGATGTCATCAAATGTCTCGAAGAGGCTGCAAGTCGCCTCTCTTCTATTCCATGCAGGGCGCTTGCGCCTGAGGTGCAAATAAATATCGGCTATAGCCTCCCTTGGCCTGATTCCATCATGGATGTGGCTGCGTTTCCGGGGCGCATCATAGGTTTCAAGAACGGTGTCAAGGTGGTCTCATGTCCTGAATTCGGGGCATCGAGCCATGTCGCCCGCATAATACTGACCGCCATGGGTTTTGATCCGGCATTCAGATCGGCCATGAATATCCGCTTCGACGAGGATTATATTAAAAAGGCTGCCGGACTTGGGCTTGCGGTTCAAGAATTTTCAAGGGATGAAGAGCCGGAAGACATGCGCGTAAGAGAGGGTTCGACCCTCTCCTGGGGGGTAAGAACGGCCATAGAGAGGGCAGGCCGGGTGCCTGATCTGATATTCGACCGGGGCGCAGCGGGCAAGGAACCCATGATCCGGCTCCTTGGGAAGGACCCTGCCGGAGTGGTCGAAAAGGCCCTCAAAATAGCATCAATCGCTTTATGAAGATACCCGCAAAAGAGATAACGGAAGTTGCAGAGGAGCTGGTGCAGCTCGCAAATTTCTACCTCCCCGAGGACGTCTTGGCCGTGCTATCTCAGGCCCTTGCAAGGGAATCATCGCCTACGGGCAGACTCATCCTTAATATGATCCTTGAAAACAGCCGCATTGCGAGGCGGGACCACCTCCCCATCTGCCAGGATACAGGGATCAACGTACTCTTCGTTGAGATAGGAAGGTCTATCTCGATCGACGGCGGCCTCATCCATGCGATAAACCAGGGGGTGGCGTCAGGCACACGCAAGGGATATCTGAGATGTTCTGTCTGTGACCCGATAACACGCAAGAATACGGGCGACAACACCCCGGCTGTAATCCACGTTGAACTTACAGACCGGGATGACCTCGTTATAGAGTGCCTGCCAAAGGGCTGCGGGAGCGAAAACATGAGCGCCCTCTTCATGCTGCCGCCTTCAACCGGCGTTGACGGCATAGTGAAGGCAGTTGTGGACACTGTCTTAAAGGCAGGCCCGAATCCATGCCCGCCTGGGGTGATTGGCATCGGGATCGGGGGGACCATGGAACGTGCCGCTATCCTTTCCAAAAAGGCCCTTTTGAGACCCATAGGGACACCCAGCCCGAGGGACGAGCTTGCAAGGCTTGAAGCCAGACTCCTGGACGAGATAAACCGCTTGGGGATTGGCCCGCAAGGGCTTGGCGGGCATATAACCACCCTTGGCGTGGCGATCGAGGCCTGTCCGTGCCACATTGCAAGCCTGCCCGTGGCCGTAAACATCCAGTGCCATGCGGCTAGACATGCGAAGGCCGTCTGGCATGACGGCCGATGGACCGTGGGGACGGATGTCAGCCCCACCGCCGACCAAACGGATGTAGAATGCAGATATGCGCCCTTTAGTCAAGACAAGGTCATAAGCATTGAACTCCCAGCCCGGAAGGAGATACTCTCCGGTCTAAGGGCGGGTGACTGGGTCCTTTTGAATGGTCTGCTCTATACTGGCCGCGATCAGACCCACAGGCGCCTTGTCAAACTCCTGGATCAGGGCCAACCCCTGCCTGTGGATCTCAAAGGCCAGACTATCTACTATACCGGGCCGTCTCCGGCCAGACCTGGAAGGGTTATAGGCTCGGCAGGCCCAACCACCAGCTACCGCATGGACGCCTATATGCCAAGGCTTCTGGAGGAGGGGATCGTCGCCACGATCGGCAAGGGCCGCCGCTCCCTGGAGGTGCGTGAGGCCATGAAACGCCATGGTGCGATCTATCTCGCCACGATAGGCGGGGCAGGGGCCTATCTTTCACACTGCATAACCAGATGCGAACTCGCGGCCTTTCCTGAGCTCGGCCCTGAGGCCATGTACCGTCTCCAGGTAAGAGACCTCCCAGCCGTCGTAATAAACGATGCAACAGGCGCTGATCTCTACGAAGAGACAGCGAGACGACGAAACAAAACCTACATGCCCTCTCACTGAGCGACCGTCGACCTCCATCCCGTGTCTTCCCTCCATCTGATAGGGAAGCGGCAGGTCACCGTAGTCCCCTTGCCCTGAACGCTCTCTATCTCGATATCACCCTGATGTTCTTCCAATATCTCCTTTACCAGAAAAAGCCCTAGGCCTGTACCTCTAGGCTTGGTGGTAACAGGGGCGGCAAAGAGCCTCTTCTGCACGTCAGGCGGTATCCCTGGGCCCTGGTCTGAGATTACTACCGCGGGCTTACCCTTCTGTCGCGTGATTGCCACACGGACAACCCCACCGCCAGGCGACGCCTCAAGGGCGTTTCTCAATATGTGAAAAAGGGCGGTCTTCAAAACCCTCCTGTTGGCCATGATCTCTATGCGGTCTTCTGGCATGTCCGCCATAAGGGTTACGCCCTTCTTCAAAAGACTCGGCCGCCAGGTATTCAACACCTCGTTCACAATCCCCTTTAAATCCTCCCTGGCAAAAGACCTCACTTCTTTCTCGGCCAGCTCCTCAAAACTCTTTACAAATTCCTCGAGCTCAACAACACCCTGTCGAATAACCTCGAGCCTGCGCCTGGTCTCCTGCCCGACAGCCGGATCTTTTTTAAGTATCGCCCTTATGAGGCCGCCGATCACCGTCACAGGATTACGTATCCGGTCGGCTATCCTCAGGGCCATCTGGATGGTGGCGTGTTCCCTGGCCATTATTTCAAGGTCCTGGCCGAGCTGCAGGAGCTCCGAATTCATCCTATCCAACTCCCTGTTTTGAACGGTGGTCTGTTCAAGAAGCCTCAAGACCTCTTCATGTTTGAGCCTCAGGTTCTCAATATAAGACTCCTCAGTGTCTCTGAAAAGTTCATTTCTGAGGGAGACCTCTTTCTGACTTATCTCCTCCCACGGCCGTCTTATCCCCCATTTTATCGCCTTGACCTTGAGCGGCGCCCCATGGACGCCTGATTGGATCTCCACATAATCAAGAACGCGCTTGAGGCCGGAGACGGCGCGCAGCTTGCCCAGATCTTCTATGTCAAGCGGACACGTCCCGTCGCTGAAGGCCGATGGATCGCAAGCCCTTTTCCCCTCGAAAAAAAGCTCTATCCCACCCTGGTCCTGGCCTATAGGGGGTCCGATCTTGCAACAGACGATCCTAAAAGTAACGATCCCTCCACCCGACATCCTAACGATGAGGCGGGCCATCTCCGACGCTGACGTCCCGACCTGTGCTGTCGCCACCCGGTCCAGACCACACATCCGGCAAAGCAATTTGGCCTTCATGCGAACCTTTGGGATATCGTCCTGTCTCTTCACGACGAGCGTAAGGACATGGAGCCTCTTGTCTATCTTGTCTATGTCTTTGTCTTTGTTCGTCGCCACTTCCATACCGCCAGCGATGCGTCATCCTCAGAGGATGATTCGGGATTGAAAAAAAGATGCGCCCATATGCCGGACGGGATGGGCTTGAGCGCAATCTCCGGAGGGAGATCCGGCATGGGCCTGACCCCGTCCGAATGCATGAAGCAAAGTACCTGTGAACTGAAATTGTATATCTCAAATCCCTTTCGAGCCAAACGGCCGTTTCCGAGCACGCCCGGTCTTGATGTCAGCCCGCGCCTTATGCCGTCCAGATATAATGTGCAATTCACATTGCCTATGCCCGCAGCAGCAACCTTTGAAAGACCTCGGTCAAGCACCAGGACGTGGACAGACGCCCCGTCTGAGCCAGCAAGGGCCTCGCCGGCAGCCTCAAGGACCCTATCCAGCCCAATATTCAACGGAAGCGCTGCCAGGACGTCTATGACCGTCTGAGCCGTCCTGGCAGCGGATATCCCATGCCCCGTCGCATCGATAAGCGCCATGCGGCAGAAACAGCCGTCGTCCTGGCAGTAAAATGCGTCACCAGAATATGTCTCGCCTGGATAAGGACGGATCAGTGCCGAGACATCGACCTCGTCTATTTTTTGTATCTGCGACCCTGCAAAGTCATTGGTCTCTTCATTCAGCGGGCAGACATCCAGGCAGGTCTTGGTCGCATGGTCAAAGAGAACCGCAATCGCCACCGTACCGAAACGAAAATCAACACCGAGGTCAGGACATGGAGAGGTCCCGACCATCGTCGAGCAGATGTAAAACCTGTCAGAAAGGCGCCTTACCGTCCCAAGCCCGACCCCGAGCCCGCCTGATGTGCTGAAACCATCCTTCATGGCCTCCTTTACATCCTGGATCCCAGGGCCTTCGTCAAGGCTTGCTATGCCAAGTTGCGGGGTACTGTTAAGGACCAGGCCGCTTATGCGGATCAGGCCGTTTCTGGTATGGTGTTCAAGATGATTTTGCGCAAGTTCGCTCGCCACAAGCACAGCCTCTTTTATCCTTGCCCCAGAGAAAGACAACCGATCCGCAGCCACGGCCGCAAGCTGCCTTGCGATGACCACATCTTCAGGCCCTGTTATCCTGATTTCAGCCCATACAGGCGGCGTCTTCAGATGATCCACTTTATGACCTCCACCTGTGTACCGTGCGGAAGCAGTGTCGAGATGCGGACGTCGTCAGAGAGGTTGCCGATGGCGGACATCCCGAGACCAAGGCCCTTGTCCTCTGAAAAACCCGGTTCAAGGGCCTTTTCGAGGTCAATTATCCCTGGGCCCGAATCCCTAGCTACAATCCTAATGCCGGTCCTTTTGCCCGTTTTCAGAACG
The DNA here is from genome assembly GCF_049968175.1 of Dissulfurimicrobium sp. Taxonomy (NCBI): domain Bacteria; class Deltaproteobacteria; genus Dissulfurimicrobium; species Dissulfurimicrobium sp. The sequence goes on along the minus strand of NZ_JBMFRG010000005.1, from coordinate 9,041 downwards.
CTCAGGCATATCTCGCCGCCGCCTCCAGCATGTCTCAGGATATTCTGCCCAAGCTCGTTTATAATGGTAAATATCTCCGTCCGCACCGGTTCCCTTATGCCCAATATCTTGAAAAACCCCCTCGCCTCCGCCCGGATCAGGCTCAGCCCATGGGCATGATCAACCACGGCGCAGGTCTCTTTCTCTATATCCAGCCCGAACATCAGCAGACTATACTAAATATGGAAAGGACCTAAGCATATGCCGCCGTCACCTGTTCAGTTTTGCAAGCGCCTGTTCGACATCAAGTGCAAATCCCACCCCTTTCAACCTGATATCAAAGTCGATAAGGGCGAGGATCACCGGCGCCTGAAGCCCGGCCACCATGACCTTTGCCCTAAGAAGACTGAGGAACGAGACAAGCCCTGCCAGGTGTTCGGCAAGAAAGGTATCAACTATCTCGACGTCATGGAGATCGATTATCACAGCCCTTGCATTTTTTTCAGCCACACGTTCGCCAAGGAGCCCGGTAAGGGACTTTATACTCCGGTCGTCAATCTCCTCCTGGACCGAAACCAGAAGGCAGTCACCCAGCGAAAAGATTGAAAACGGCTCCATTGCGTGCTAACCCCGCCCAAGCTTTCCATTGGTGACCAGGTCTATGGAGCTCATCTTCTTTTGTATCTCAACTATGGCCAGATGAAGGGCGTCGCTCATACGGCTACGTACCGTAATGTTGGACATATTCACGCCAAGGTGCGCCATGGTAAGGGCTATGTGCGGGGAGATGCCTGTAAGTATGGCCTCACTGCCCATCAGGCGCACGGCGTCCACCGTCTGCAGGAGCCGGTTCGCAACCTCCGTATCCACGGTCGGCACCCCTGTTATATCAATGATGACAAATGGGGACCTTGTGCGCTCGATGACCTCCAGGAGACGCTCCATGGCGAGACGCGCCCTGTGGCTATCTAGTGTCCCGATAAGCGGCAGGGCCAGTACACCTTCCCAGAGTTCTATCACCGGCGTGGAAAGCTCGAGTATCTCATCCTGTAGGTGGCGGATGTCTTCCTCGCGCTTCTTTATAATCTCCTCCTGCTGCCGCTGGATCAGGTGTTCCTTTTCCAGGCGGTCCGAGATATCGATGAAGTGCTCGACACAGCCCACCACCTTGCCTTCGTGGTTTTTTAAAGGCCTGGCCGCATATTCTATGGGGATCTCTTTTCCGTCATGGCGGAGCACCGTCTGGCCGTGACAGACATCATCTGTGACCGTTGCGACAAGGCAGGCGCACTTGTCCGTGCCGCACATGGGGGTATCAAATATCTCGCTGCACTTGCGGTCAAAACAGTCCCCTGGCGTACGCCCCACCATGGCTGCCGCGCCCTTGTTGATGATCTGGATATTGTGCTCAAGGTCTGTAACGAATATACCGGACGGGACGGCGTTTATGATCTCGAACATGAAGCCCTCATCGGCCTTGTAATCGGTTATATCCATTGCAGCACGCCTCCTTTAAGTTTTATATACATCCCCTCTAGGGCCTATATGTTTATATCTCATAGAGAATCAAGTTCTATGTAGGCCTCTTTTTTACCCTTGTCTCTATCCATTTTTGCCTGTCTAAGGTCTTCTGTCACCTCGTTATCCAGATCCAACCCCAACAATTCTTCCATTTCTATAATCCTTCCATGAAATAATTACCCCGGCAGGCCTGCCCTTTATAATTTTTTTATGAATAGTAAGCATAATATCGCCTCCAACATTTTAAATTATAGCATAATTTTTATCTTATCATGCCTTTTTTGGTATGCACAGGGTGAATCTCGCCCCCTTGCCCTCTTCCGATTGAACACCTATCTCTCCGCCCCATCCCTGAACGAGCCTGTGGACTATCGCAAGCCCGAGGCCTGTTCCGTCCGGCCTTGTGGTGAAAAACGGGTCGAATATCCGGATGAGGTCATCCTTTTTAATACCGCAGCCATTGTCTTCGATGGTTATCATGACAACGCCGTCCTCCTCCATGGCCTTGACCTTGATCCTGCCTCCCTTGCCCTGTATAGCCTGATGTGCGTTCAAGATGATATTGAGTATGACCTGCCTGAACTGACCTGGATCAATATCCATCACGAGGTCATCCGGGATGTCGATCTCAATCTCAACCCCCGGGTTTTTTGACCCCTTGATCCCTGGCGCTGCCCGGCTCTGCCCTATCAGGGCGAGGCTCGATTCAAACTCCCGCCGCACATTTATACTGGCGCTCTCCCTGCCCTCGGGCCTTGCATAGAGCAGAAATGACCTGGTAAGTCCGTTCAGCCGCTCCGCCTCCCTTGCTATTATGTCAAAGAGCCGTTCGCCGTCCGGGTGCACAAGGCCCTGTTCCCTTAAAAATTCCACCGCCCCGGAAAGAGATGCAAGCGGGTTCCGGATCTCGTGCGCAAGCCCTGCCGCCATCCCGCCCAGTGCGGCGAGGCGATCCATACGCCTCAGCGCCTCTTCCCTGGCCTTTTCACCTGTGATGTCCTGAAATATGAGGCCAAAGCCCAACAGCCTCCCACCGTCACCCAGGAGAGGGAAAGGCGACATACCCACTATCTTCGCCTGGCCGTCAGGCCCTTTGTGCCCGAGTTCAAGCCTCCCGCCCCTCACAGCCGCGCCCTTGTCGTCGAAAAGCCTCTTCGCGCCCTCAGGCCAGACCTCCGAAAGCGGCGCGCCGAGACGGTCCTGCACGTCTTTACCGAGTATCTGCACGGCTGAGCGGTTGACGGTAAGCACAAACCCGTTTTCATCTACAACTATAAGGCCCAAGCTCAGGCTGTCGGCCAGGTGGCGGTGGACCTCTTCTATCCTCTTCAGGTCAACAACCGCCCTTGAAAGCCTGGCCTCGGCGCGCATCAGGCGCTGGACAAGGAGTATCCCTAGAAACGCCGTAAGATTGAAGGCCGCCATGTGGATAAAAAAGGTAAGTGCGGCGTCAATAATATCCCTTTCCCCGCTGACACCCCACAGGGATGCCATGGCGTAAAAGACGGTGCTCAAGAGGGCAGCCATGGTCCCTCCGACCCTGCCCTCGACTAGGCAGGCCGAGACTATGACCAGCGGATAGAGAAAGGTGAACGGGCTTGAGGTCCGGCCCGTCAAGAATATGGCAAGCCCCACCATCAGGGCGTCCAACGCGATCTGGGCCTTGAAGAGCCACTTTCCGCCCCTGCCAGCCCTGTACCAGAGGTTATAAAAGAGGGTAAGGAAAAGGGCCGCGCCTGTCAGCATGACCCCCCAGAGACGACCCTGCCCTCCGGCGAACTGCCCAGGCATGAAATAGCCTATCAGGGCGGCAAAGACGATCAGGAGCACCCTTACAGCAATGAGCCAGTAAAACCAGCGCGGTTCAATCGGGGCCTGTCCGCTAGAGGCCATGTTTTGCCAGCCTGTACCTGAAGGCGCGGAAATTCATGCCAAGGAGGGCCGCGGCCTCGGTCTTCACGCCGTTCGCCCTCTTAATGGCCTTCAAAAGGAGCCTCCTCTCGATCCCGGCCAGAAAGGCCTCCATATCCAGCCCTTCGTCAGGAATATCAGGGTCGATTTGCAGGGTGTCAGCATCTTTTGTATCAGGGTCTCTTTTGCCCCCCTCTTTAAATCTCGATATGGAGAGGCTGTCCGGCAGGATGAGATTCGAGGCCGCAAGCGTAACGCTGCGCTCGATGATGTTTTCAAGCTCCCGCACGTTTCCAGGGAAATGGTAGCCTGTCAGGGCCTCCATGGCATAGCTTGAGATGCCCTGTACCTCTTTGCCCTGTTCTTTGGAGTACTTGTCCAGAAAATATTGCACAAGAATGGGGATGTCCTCCTGGCGTTCCCTCAAGGGGGGCATGTGGATATGGATGACATTCAGCCTGAAGTACAGGTCTTCCCTGAAACGCCTTGCCATGACCTCTTCTTCGAGGTCCCTGTTCGTGGCGGATATGATCCTCACATCCACCCGGACCTCGCGCTCGCCGCCAAGGGGCGTAAAGGTCTTTTCCTGCACGACCCGCAGGAGCTTAGCCTGAAGCGCCATTGAGAGCTCACCTATCTCGTCCAGGAAGATCGTACCCTTATCGGCCTGTGCAAAGAGACCACGCCTTGCCGCGAGCGCCCCTGTAAACGCCCCCCTTTCATGGCCAAAGAGCTCGCTCTCAAGGAGGTTCTCAGGTATACCGCTCGCATTCACCACCACAAAGGGCATCCCGGCCCGGTTTCCAAGGTTATGGATGGCCCTGGCTACAAGCTCCTTTCCCGTGCCGCTCTCCCCGGTTATGAGGACACTCGACGGGCTCGATGCAACCCTTGGTATGAGTTCAAAGATCTTGAGCATGGCCGGGCTTGCGGCAAGCATCCGGTCACACCTTGCCGCCTTCGGGGCCTTTTCAGGCAGATATGCCCCCACAGCCTCTGCGCCCCCCGAAACAGTGCCGCCCTTATTGCCTGCGTTGAACGAAACGGCCTGCCTTATCACCTTGCGTATCTCGTCTATGCGGAAGGGCTTGGTAATGTAGTCCAGGGCGCCCTCTTTCATGGCCGAGACGGCCGAGTCCATGGAACCGAAGGCCGTGATGAGGATGACCGGCGTCTGCGGCCGCACCTTCTTGACCTCCCGAAGGAGCGCAACGCCGTCCATGCCAGGCATGCGGATGTCGCTCAAGACCACCGAGACGTCGGCCCTGTCTTTCAATATCCCAAGGGCCTCATCACCCGAAGCAGCAAGGACCACGTCATAACCATCTTTTTGAAGGAGTATCTCAAGAAACTCCCTCAGGCTCCGGTCGTCGTCCGCCACGAGGACCACAGGCCTGCCGGGGGACGGCGCTGCAAGTTTCGATTCCTTCATCGGCCACCGCTGTAACAAACTCGGGATATCGCGCTCCGCGCACCCGTGTCCAATATTTGATTTTATTTTACACCTAGACAACACAAAAAAACATGGTATTAAAATAGTAAAGATGCTGAGATTGCGTCAAGGGCCTTTGGTTGCTCAATTTTTTATTGACAACTCAAAGGTTCCTGTATAATAACTTAACTAAACAAGCAATCGCGCCGGCAATAAATGGGTCGGGATGTTGTTGATGATTTTTTGCTGGTCTATCAGAAAGATATTGACAGCGTGTTTTGTTTGACATAGTTTTGTGGCTGTATTACGGTTTTACAGTTATTCAGGCTGAAAGGCCCCCGATTTTAAACTAAAGGGTTCAGACAACCGAATAATATTAATCAGTATCAGTGTCGATCAAGGCGTAAAACAAACACGACGTGAATACATTAAAAAACACAAAGATGACGACCGACGCCCGAAAGACGAGAATTTACCTGCTTACCTGCCTCCTGGCGATAGGGGTCTGCCTCTCGGCATGCGCTGGTCTTCAACAAAAGACCTCTGAAGAACGTCTCCTTTCAAGGGCCAGGTCCTACTGGGCTGCAGTGGCAGCGGGTGATTACGTCTCTGCATATCAATACGAAGAGGTCTCAAAGACAGGGGCCCAGCCCATAAGTGCATACGTGAGAAAGGCCGGGCTTATCTATAAGTCCGCCGAAGTCACCGGCGCAAAGATCGAGGGTGACAGGGCGACGGTTGACGTCAAGATCGGCTATATCATACCTGCGATGGGTTCGCATGTGTTTAATACAGACGCCAAAGACGTCTGGGTTGTAATAGACGGAGACTGGTATCATCACGCTGAAGGGATCATGAAAGATCTTAAACGGATTGAAAGCGGTGAAAAGCGATGAAAGGAGGTGGTAAGAGGGAGTGCAGGCCGATACAGGCAGGTCCGAAGGTTTACAGGTTTAACAGGTTGTAAGATTTCGATTTTTGGTCTAAGATTCAAAAAAGTTTCTCAAACAAGTCAAAAACAAACAAAACAAGGAGGATTTCAGGATGAAAAAGATTTTTTCTCTCTCACTCAGTCTTGTTGCAGCATTGATGCTTGCAATGTGGTCAAGCCAGGCGGGGGCCATAACGCTTGGTACGTATGAGGCAGGTGCGCTTGTGCCGTTAGTGATACACAATGGATCAAATGTAAATACAGTAGTAGGTATTACATTGGCAGATGGTACCACTGCAGGCAACCCGCAAACAGTTTGCTGGGCCTTCTTTAACTTCAACAGCATGCACATAACTAATCGTTGCTTCACCATGACATCAAATGATATGTATCTCTTTAACTGGCAGAATGAGTCAGGTATCGGACTTGCAAATACGGAGGGCTATATCGCCTTTACTGTCACTAGTACTGCTGCTAAGATTTCAGCCAACGCATTCATGGTTGACTCAACTACCCGTGACGCCATCTACGTACCGGTACTGCCCCTTAAGACGACTGATATGATAAATCCTGGCACCACCGCATTTGAAGTAATAAGTGCAGCCAATGGCAGCGCACCAGGCAACAGAGTTGATATCCGCTACTGGATTGACCCGGCATACCAGGCAACAACAGCCATTAAAATCTGGTCGGTAGGTGATATGAGCAAGGGTCAGTGGAACAATCCCGACAATCCAGCGGGTGCTATCTATCCTCTGGTAATCTATGATAATAATGAGAACAGAAAATCTGTAAACTTCTACGCCAAAAACGCTGAGCTAAATACGATTGACCCCAGCAAACTTCAGGGTCTTCCAACGAACTTCATAGATGGGTTTGTTAGATTTTATCTGCCAACAGCAGCTGACCTATGCACAGATAGAAATGATCCGTGCACAAATGACGTTCAGTATAATGGAACCCCTGGTCATACTGATAAAAACAACATGCTGGTCTTCAGCTATGTTGACTCAAACCTGATCGGTGCCGCCCAGACCATGCTTGCTGGCGAAGGCTCATCCACTCTACTTCCATAGTAACGTAGGATGCGCTGAGGGAACTCCCCCCTGTGCCCCCCTCAATGAGGGGGGAGAAGCGCATCGTTCGAGCAACAACCTGAAAAGGCGGGGTTTTACCCCGCCTTTTTTTATTTTCATTTCATCACCTATCCACCCCGCTCGCGGGAAACTCCATGGGCGGGTTTTTGTTTAACCCCTTTGGAGAACAAGAATATCTGCGCCCACAAGGGCATAAATTACCCTATAGTCACCAATACGATACTTGCGTAGCCCGGCAAATTGACCTTTGAGTACCGGATGCGATTCAGGTTTCTTCGTAAGCCCTTGTTCTATTTGGTCAAGGATGCGGCTGGCCTCAGCTTTTGACAACTTCTTGAGATCGCGATGTACCGACTTCTTGTAGACAACGTTATAAGCCAAGTGACTCCCTCAGTTCTTTGCCGGAAATGATAGCATCACCCTTGTCGTAGAGCCGATCGAGTGCGATCTGAAGATCGGCAAAATCTTCAATGTATGACTCTAGCGCTTTCTGGATAATAAAGGAGCGCGGCCTCTCAGTTTCTTTGGCTATGCTGTCGAGCTGATCGACGAGATATTTGGGAAGCCTAACAGATATTGCTGTATTCATAGTGCATCTCCTGTCATTGATGTATTACATCTGTACACAGGAGAATGGCAGAAAATTGCTGATGCCTGTTAATTATTTGTTGCCACCCCATTTATTTGGTGCTGATTTAGACATCAAATACAACACCAATTCATCTGGAACGGCCTAGCGATTCCGGATTATTCCGATTATATTATCTGCCTATGGATCTTAGTAATATCATACAAAAACTCGCCATACTTGTCCCACCCATACTCCTGGCCGTAACAGTGCATGAAATGGCCCACGGATGGGTGGCATACCGCCTTGGGGACCCGACGGCCAAGATGCAGGGGCGTCTTACCTTCAACCCCATCCGCCACCTGGATCCGGTCGGGACCCTTGTCTTCTTTATGACCCAGACCATAGGCTGGGCAAGGCCTGTGCCGGTTGATCCGCGCTATTTCAAGTCGCCAAGAAGAGACATGATCTGGGTCTCGCTGGCAGGGCCTGCGGCCAACCTGATCCTTGCAGCCCTTAGCGCCTTGCTTTTAAGGGAGACGGCTGGTTTTCTGCAAGGGATATGGGGCCCTTCTCTGTATTTTGCCCGGCCCCTTGTGTATATGGCCTATGTGAGCGTCCAGATAAACATAGGGCTTGCGATATTCAATCTGATCCCTATCCCGCCTTTGGATGGGAGCAAGGTGCTGATAGGGCTCTTGCCCCTTAAACTTGCAATCTGGTATGAGCAGTTTGAACGCTACGGCTTTATTCTCATACTTATCCTTGTCTTTACAGGGGTCACAGGGCGCATTATAGTCCCGCTGATCATCTATTTGAACAGATTGTTCCTGGGCGTGATACCCTAAATACCTATATCTAGTTGAGGACTGTTATGCAAAGGGTGCTTAGCGGCATGAGGCCGTCGGGCAGGCTTCATATCGGGCATCTGCACGGGGTGCTTGAGAATTGGAAAAGGCTTCAGCGGACTTATGAGTGTTATTTTTTTGTAGCTGATTGGCACGCTCTTACGACGAACTATGAAGATCCCAGCGCCATATATGGCAATATAGGCGAGATGGTCCTTGACTGGCTCTCTGTCGGCATAGATCCTGATAAATCCACCATCTTTTTACAGTCGGATATAAAAGAACATGCTGAGCTATACCTCCTTCTATCCATGATCACCCCGGTCCCGTGGCTTGAGCGCAATCCAACCTATAAGGAACAGCGTGAGCAGCTGACAGATAAGGACCTTTCGACCTTCGGTTTCCTTGGATATCCTGTTCTTCAGGCGGCGGATATAATCATATACAAGGCACACAAGGTCCCAGTCGGGGTGGATCAGCTTCCTCATGTGGAATTGACCAGGGAGATCGCGAGGAGGTTCAATTATCTCTATGGAGAGGTGTTCCCGGAGCCTGACGCCCTTCTGACCGCTGTTCCAAAACTGCCTGGCCTTGATGGTAGAAAGATGAGCAAGAGTTATGAAAACTCCATCTTTATTACCGATCCGCCTGCAGTCATAAGAAAAAAGATCTCGACTATTGTCACGGACATTGAACGCCCGAGAAAGGACGATCCTGGCGATCCTGAGAGGCGCTGCGTGGCCTTTAATCTCCA
>NZ_JBMFRG010000004.1:5586-47329 GCF_049968175.1 Dissulfurimicrobium sp. | reverse complement strand
GATGGCGAGGGCCGTAAACCAAAGGCTCGATATGGCCTGAAAGACGCCGAAATAAAGGAGCGACCTGAATAGCCCCATACGCCTCATAAGCCAGCCGCCCAGAAAGGCCCCTGCCATGGTGGATGCGAGCCCCAGGGCCTTGTTTACCGTTCCCACCTCGGTCGGCGAAAAACCTGGTCCTTTTATCAAAAAGGCCGTGATGAGTGAACTAGCGAATGCGTCGGGCAGTTTGTAGAGTATGATAAAGAGTATGAAAAACAGGGCATTCCTTCGTGAGAAGAACTCCTTCAGTGGCCCTGCAATGGCCTCGTTTATGTCACGCGGCGGCCTTGTCTCTCCATCGGTTTTAGGGCTTGAAATGGTTATTATAATCGAAACAGCCATGAATGCGGCCATCACACGATAGGTATTCATCCAACCTATCCGGTCGGAAAGGATTAAGGCGAGTGCCCCTGAGACCAGCATAGCAATCCTGTAGCCCGTGACTGTCATGGCCACCCCGAGACCCCTTTCTTCCTGTCTAAGGACATCGGCGCGATAGGCATCTATGGCGATGTCCTGAGACGCCGAGAGGAATGCAATAATGAATGCGGTCCATCCCATTACCATCTGGTTTTCAGCAGGTGACAATGTGGCCATAAAGGCGAGGCCTATAGACAGAAGGATCTGGGCGAGGAATATCCACCCCCTTCTTCTACCCAACCAAGGTATGGAAAAGCGGTCCATGATCGGAGACCAGAGAAATTTTATGGCATATGGAAGGCCTGCGAGGGAGAACAGGCCTATGGTTTTTATATCGACCGCCGAGGTCGCAAGCCATGCCTGGAGTGTTGCACCGGTAAGTGCAAGGGGAAGGCCTGACGAAAAACCAAAGGGGAGCATTATTGCAATGCGTTTATTAAAAGGCTGCACAAATATATGTCCTTAAAAGGTTGGCTTTATGGTAGCATGAAGTTTATTTTTTTAAATAGTCGCGATCATGGGTTGAAGGTGGTTTATGCAGCAAAACTATTTAATTAAAAACTTATACAATCTACCTCAAAGGTGGCCTTGAGTTTTATGATGATGTGGGGCAAAATAGCAATTCATGGAATTTTATCACGAGTTGTTGGTAGAGGGAGATGGCTTTGAGGTTTGCAAGGAAAAAGCCCTGCGCTTTTTTGAGCTATATAAGCTGATTTCGTATAAGAGTATCTATATCCTTGAGCCAAGGAGCCTTTCGGCTGTGCATAGAGACTTTTGGGTAAGGGTGGATATGGGCATAGCGGAGAATAGGGCGGTCCTGGATGGTTTTCTTTCAGAGCTTTCCAGGGCGGGCTTTAAATCTATCCCAGAACTCAGGGAGCTGCCTCAGGGATATCTCAGCAAACTCCTGCACATTGCAACCCATATGTTGGACGGTTTTTTCGGGGTTGATTCATATTTTTATAATCTAGTTGAAGATTCGCATTGGATTAGCCATGAATGTCGCAAGAAGATACAGTTGTATAATAGACTTTATTGGTTGATAGCGCTTGAGGCCTCCTCTGAAAGGGATATTTTGGGGCTTGAGAGAAGGGGTCGAGGTCGACCGATGCCCAATGGCCTTTCAAAATCCAGTATGCTGGATAGTCGATTATAAACAGTGATAGGCATGTCAGGCAAATATTTATTGATGAAAGATATCCGGCAAGCAAGGTAAGATCCGTGAGATTCCGCCGCATTTACATTGCGAGATTGTTTTTTGTAATATTGACGATGTCGGCCGTTGCACTTTTGGGCCAAGGCCAGTTATACGCTCGGCAGTCACGTCCGCATCAAGGTCAGGGTATTGATAAGGCAGAGGCCAGTTATGTCAAGGTCAAGACCAAATATGACAGGCTTGTCGAGTCTCCAACGCTGTGTAGTCAGGCGGCGGAGTGGCAGAGGTTGATCAAGGAGTTCAGAGCCGTTTATTTCAAATATCCAGACGATCAAGATGTCACGCCCAAGATTTTATACATGATGGGCAGGTGTTATAATAATTTATACGATCATTCCAAATCCGGGGAAGACCTGGAGGAGGCTATAAAGCGCTACGAGGTCCTTGTAGAGAGGTTTCCCAGACATCGACTCGCTGATGACGCCCTATATTTGCTTTCCGGGCTTTATCTCATGAAGGGCGATGTTGCGTCAGCCAAGGGTGCGCTCAAGAGGATAATCGAACAATATCCAAACGGCGATCAAGTGGATAGGGCCAAGAAGGAGCTCGCATCTCTCGGGGTCAATGAGGCCGTACTCGGCAAATATCCTTACAATGAAGTTCGATCCGCCGAAATCCCTGCGCTAATACCTGAAAAAGAGACAGGGATGCGGGAGGTTACCGACATAAGGCACTGGTCCGTCTCTGATTATACAAGGATAGTTATTGATACCACAGGCCCTGTTACATTTAAGGAAGGGTTTCTGCCTGCCAACAGGCCAAAGGGGTTGCCACCTCGTTTTTATATAGATATCAGGCCAGCTATAATAAAGAAAGGTCTACCCACTGCAGTTGATATAAGAGATGGACTTTTAAAGGGTGTAAGGGTAGGTCAATTTGATAGAACTACGGTGAGAGTGGTATGCGACCTCGGCGGGAGCCGCAAGATCAAGGCCTTTTATCTTGAAGATCCGTTCAGGGTTATAATCGACGCCTTTAGTGAACAATATGCAAAAAAGACTGTTTGTCCTGTTGAAAAGGGTGAAGTATCTGCTGAACAGGGTAAAAAGGTCGCAGGTCCGTCTATTAAGGGCAATGGCATCGTTAAGGGAAAGGGTCTTTCCATAGCCCAGCAGTTGGGCCTTTGTGTGAGGAGGGTGGTCATAGACCCAGGTCATGGCGGGAAAGATCCGGGCGCTATAGGGCCTACCGGCCTTCAGGAAAAAGATGTGACCCTTAAGATCGCACGCAAAGTGGCTGAAAGGCTTAAGAATGAACTGGGCTGCGATGTTGTCCTTACTAGACACAGCGATGTATTTTTGCCGCTCGAACAGAGGACCGCCATCGCTAATGCTGAAAAGGCCGATCTCTTTATCTCCATTCATGCCAATTCGGCGCCCAACCCCACCACTGCTGGGGTTGAGACATATTTTCTTAATTTTGCCGTAGATGAAGACGCCATGCGGGTTGCGGCCCTTGAAAACGCCACATCCAGCAAAAGGGTGGGTGAGCTTCGATCCATTTTAAACAAAATCCTTAAAAATACCAAGGTAAATGAGTCGGCGAGGCTTGCCGCTTTTGTCCAGAAAGACCTTGTACATTCGTTGGACGGTAGATTTGGTGACGTCAAAAACCTTGGGGTTAAGCAGGCGCCGTTTTTTGTCTTGATTGGGGCACAGATGCCGTCAATTCTTGTTGAGACCTCGTTTATAAGCAACCCAAAGGAAGAGGAACTTTTAAGAGACGATGCCTATCTGGACAAGATTGCAGACGGTATAGTCGCCGGTGTGAGGGATTATTCTAAAAATATCAATTTTGCGTTGTCGGCTTCAGTGCATTGATGGATAGGAGGAATTGATTGATAGAGTTTTTTATGGTTTTTGTAAAAAGTTCTTGAATTTTATAAAAAACTTATTTTAATATATTTTTCAGATTTTTTTGCTGATCAAGCAGCAGGCAATAAAAAATAAAGTAAATTTGGGAGGTAGAAAAAGATGTTTAGAGGCAAAGAGAGATTCAGATTATTGTTTATGGTTGCCGTATCTTTGATGATGGTTGCCGCTTTTTCAGGTTGCGCCAAGAAAAAGCCGATTCCGCCGGCCCCGGAGGTAAGCCAGGCCCCTGCCACAACGGAGTCAACGGTAAATAACGAGGCGCCGCCTGAAGAGGGCATAAAGACCGCCGCACAGATCTCAGAGGGGAGGACAAGTGCCCCGATGCTGCCAATCTATTTTGATTTTGATCGTTACAATATCAGAAACGACATGAAGTCCAGGATTGACAACAACGCCAAGTTCCTGATGGACAATCCGCAGATAAAGATCGAGATCCAGGGTAACTGTGATGAGCGCGGCTCTGCCGAATACAACCTTGCCCTTGGCGAAAAAAGGGCGAAGAGTGCAAAGGCGTACCTTACAAAGCTCGGTGTAGCGGCTGACCGTATGGATGTCGTAAGCTTCGGCAAGGAACGGCCACTTGATCCAGGCCACAACGAGGCAGCCTGGGCAAAAAATCGTAGAGATGATTTTGTCATCGTCAATAAGTAAAAGTTTGGATTGATTTAATTTAAAAAAAGACCACAGCATCCTAACTTATGGGCGCTGTGGTCTTTTTTGTCAAAAAAGGGGTGGTTTTTATATGAGATGCTTTGTTCGTAACCTAATGTTGATTTTATTTTTTGGATCCATCTGTCTTGTCCCGTCTTTTTCAGAGGCAGCAGAGGCCTCTGCCGCACCGAAGATAGCGGTTATTAACATGCAAAAGGTGGTAAGGGAGTCAAAGGTGGGGCGGAAGGCCACGTCTCAGCTTAATCAGCAGTTCGAGCATCTGCAAAAGATATTGCAGGCTAAACAGGATGCAATCAAGGCCTTTAAGGACGATTTCGAAAAAAAGGCCCCTCTTATGAGCGAGGAGGCGAGGACGGAGAAGGAGCTCGAATATAAAAAGATGGTGAGGGACTTCAAGGAGCAGAGCGATGATGCTCAGCTTGAGATGCGCAAGGCTGAGGCCAAGGTGATGGAGCCTATTCTAAAGGTACTCGAAAAGGTGGTCACCAAGATAGGAGAGAGTGGCGGTTACTCCATTATTTTGGAAAGCAACATGCCAGGCCTCTATTATGTCTCACCAGCCATTGATATAACAGATTCGGTAATCAAGGCCTACGACCAGGAGAGCGCCGGTCAGTCGCAACCCTCCAAATCCAAGTAATCTTTCAGGTGCATTTTTTATGTTTCACATAGACATTGAACAGCAGAAATACCTTGTTGATGATCAGTTGATGAATTTGGAGGCTATGTGGAGGAGGTGTGCGGCACGTGTCATCCTTTCCACGACGTTGGCCGGCAGCGGTCATCCGGGCGGTTCTTTGTCTTCACTCCATATCCTGTTGTTGCTCTATGCGGTTACAAGGCATAGGCCGGATGAGCCGTCTTGGGAGGACAGAGATAGGATCGTCATCAGTATAGGGCACATATCTCCTGGTGTATACAGCGTATTGGCTGAGTATAGTTATATATCGGAGGAGCAGTTCCTAACTGAATTCCGCCGGGCCGGTTCGGCATGTGCCGGTCATGTAGAGCAAGGGGTGAAGGGTGTAGAGTGGAATACGGGTAATTTGGGGCAAGGTCTTTCGGTCGGGACCGGGCTGAGACTCGGTCAGGAATTACGTGGTTCTCCAGGAAAGACCATCGTTATGATGGGAGACGGGGAGCAACAGAAGGGCCAGGTGGCAGAGGCCAGGAGATTTGCCGCTAAATATGGCCAGGCCGGCCTTATAGGTATTGTTGATCGAAATCACTTACAGATAGGTGGGTCCACAGAAGATGTCATGCCGACAAGGGTACGTGATGAGTATGCTGCAGCCGGATGGAATGTGTTATATGTACCTGACGGCAATGATTTCCAATGTCTGTTTAAGGCGTTGAGGAGGGCATGGCTGCACGAAGACCTTGATCCGGCGCGCCCGACGGTCCTGGTAGCCAGGACTGTGATGGGCAAGGGTATATCGTTCATGGAGAACAAGGCCAAATATCACGGCTCGACCCTTCGGCCGGATGACGCGAAAAAGGCCCTCTCTGAGATTGGATTTGCACCCAGCCTTTTGGACGAATGGATCGACAGGCGCAGGGGTCACAGGATGATCCAGGCCGCAGACCTGGATCATCCTGTCAAATGGCCGGCCATAGACCCTGCGGCACCTATAGTTTACGGCCCTGATGAAAAGGTCGATTGCCGTTCGGCCTATGGTGCAGCCCTGAAAGGGCTGGCCGTGGCCAATAACCCGCCGGGTTCCGTCCCAAAGATAGTCGGTTTCAGTTGCGACCTTGAAAGTTCGGTCAAGATGAGCGGTTTCAGGGCGGTTTCACCCAACGCCTTTTTTGAGGCCGGGATCCAGGAGCACCATGCAGTGGCCTGTGCAGGGGCATTGAGTCGCGAGGGGTTTTGTGTATTTTTCAGCACATTTGGGGTCTTTGCAGCGGCCGAGACATATAATCAACACCGTTTAAACGACCTGAATGAAACCTATTTGAAGGTTGTCGCAACACATGTAGGTTTGGATGTGGGGGAAGACGGTCCTACCCATCAGTGTCTTGATTACATAGGGCTTTTTAGGAATCTCTTTGGTTTTTCAATATTTATGCCGGCGGATGCGAATCAGACCGATCGGATTATCCGCTATGTGGCAACTCATCCAGGAAATGTGTTTGTAGGGATGGGGAGGTCTAAGCTGCCTGTCATAACAGATGATTTCGGTGCCCCATTTTTCGGAGAAGACTATGTCTTCAAACCAGGAAAGGCGGATTGGTTGAGGTCAGGGGACAGTGCCACCTTTATTACCTACGGCACAGCGGTCTCCGAGGTGTTGAAGGCAAGGGAGATTTTGGCTGAAGAGGGGATTTCCGCCGGTGTTTTGAATATGGCGTCCATTAAGCCGATTGATAGGGATGCAATAATAAAGGCGGCACGACGCGGACCTGTATTGACGGTCGAGGACCACATTGTACATACAGGTCTGGGTGCCATCGTGGCGCAGATACTTGCGGAGGAGGGTATAAGTCAGCATTTTGCAGCCGTCGGTGTCACGCACTATGGTTCATCAGGGAGCCCGAAGGAATTGTACGTCATGCAGGGCATAGATGCACAGGCCCTTGCCATCCGTATGCGTGGGATGGTCTGATCTCCGGATCCTTCTCTCAGATCTTTTCCCTTCAAAATTTATGATCTCGTAATATGATCTCGTAAAAGGCCATTAATTATATGAGATGGCTAAGCAAAAATCGTCAAATGCAAGACGTGAAGATCCTGAGGAAAGGCGTACTTTTTGTACGCTACAGTGACGAAGGATGCAGCGCAACACGGCGGTTGGCGACTTCTTGCGATGCCATCAAAAATTTATGATTTGCAGCCGCTTTCCGAAAAGATGGTATGAAGTCTTTAAGAAAGGGGATGCCTTTTGGTCGGGACCATTTCTGAGCTACTCTTGCTTTTTGGGGTTAGAGGTCTGACAGATGACCAGACCAGTACACTTCAAGACCTGGGCACAGGTGATAGGTCATCTGTTGCTGTTCCAGACTGGGCAAGGCCCGGTGCAGAAGTTGATGGGCTTGTGCTTGAGACGAAAGGCGGACTGAGCTTGATCTCGATCAAGGGCGATGTCGTCAAGGCAAGGGCCGATGTAGATTTGCTGCCTTCGGCAGGTACCAAGGTGCGCCTTCGTATACTAGAGTCTGGCACACCTGTAAGGGTAAGGCTCGTTTCCTCCGAATCGCAGGCCAGCGTACAGGGCGACAGACAGTTGACGTTGGCCTCGATGGCGGTCAGGGCCGATGTTTTAAGGGCTTCACAGGCCTTTTCAAGGCTCTTTGACGGTTTGGCGGGTTACACCAAAGACCTTGAGCTGCCGCAACAGCATGGAGTCGGGATCTTGTCCGCCGAAGATACGGCGGCGGGTGGTTTGAAAAATGCCATCAAGGCGGCCTCCTTTGTAGTCGATGCACTTTCTTATGGCGGGAAAGCCGATCCCGATAAGGTCAGGATCTCGTTTACCATGGCGACTGCGGGTGGAGCCCCAGGTCTATCCAGCGGCAAGTTTGAATCCTCACCACAGCAACTGCCTTCCTTGCGGATTGTATTGAAAAATCTCCTGGATGGATTGGCTGGTGCCAAGGGTCAGGACGGTCGTGTCGACGCCGATGGCGTTGCAGTCGAGGGCCATGGATCAGAGATCAGGACGGCGACTGCGGATATAGACGGAATCCCTGGCCGGGTGGTGCAGCAAGATCCGTCAAGGACATTGCAGACCAGATCGCAGGGTGTATATGTCAGGGCCCAAGACGGTTTGTCTCAGCCTACCGGCAAGGCTGGGTTACTGGATGTGCCATCCGTGGATGCCGCCCCAAATGGGCAGGCCCAACCCTCCCTTTTTGAAAAGGCGCCGCAAGGGATCGTGGCTGATGGCATGTATGTAAAAATTTCCAGCCCTCACCTGGATAATCAATCTGCCTTAAGCAATGCGCCGGCCGACCGAGCTGGGCCACTTGCACGCGCAGTTTCGGACATTATTCAGGCCGAAGCCGGTGTGTCTGGGCCGGATGTACCTCTTAAGTGGCCTGGACAACAGGTTCAGGTGAAGCATAATGCCGGGGAAAAAGGCCAAGAGGTGTCTCAAGCTGGCCGGGTATTAGATGCAAAGGGCCGAGTGCGGTTTTATTTTGGTTCGGACAGGCCATCCGATGGGGCGCGACAGACGACCTTTGATGATACCTTTGATGATAGTCGACGTGTCGGGCAAGGTCATATATCCGACGCTGGTATAGATATGAAAGACAAGGCATTAGAGGATGTCGCTGACGGCCTTAAGGCCTTGTCTTCTCATGTGGATGTCGTTCAAAACTACCAAAGTCAAGTCCGAGCCCATCTCGACATCCCATTTTTCATAGTCCCATTTTGGTTTGAAGGGGGTGCCGGCCTTGGAGATGTCTCATTTTGGTTTGAAGGGGGTGCCGAAGGCGGTCCTGAAGGGCGATCTGATGGTCCGGTTTCGCACCTGATCTTCGATTTGACGCTTAGGGGTCTTGGAGCGGTTATGATGCACGTCACTATGGGCAGGGGTTTATTGAACATGATGATTGCGGCTGATCATGATGCCCTCCCCAGGATAAGGGCCGATCTCCCGGAATTAAAGAATGCCCTACAGCGTCTAGGATTCAGATTTGAGATATCCGGGATCATCCCTATTGACGAGGCCAATCAGGCCGAATTCATCGGGCCCTTTGTCGAAGGTGTAGGCGGACCAGGCTTTATAGACTTGGTGACGTGATTCTGACATGAAGAGACAGACTGCAGAACGAAAAAAGGCTGTAGCCTTGAGCTATGACGCTGAGAAAGACATCGCCCCCAGGGTGACTGCAAAGGGTGAGGGGCTTGTTGCCGAGAAGATATTGGAGATAGCAAGGGCGTCCGGTGTCCCTGTGCGTCAAGATTCCGACTTGGTTGAGGTGCTTTCGCGCCTTGAATTGAACGCTGCGATACCTCCAGACACCTATGCGGTTGTGGCCGAGATATTGGCCTGGATATACAAGGTGAACAATAAGGCCATCAATAATAAATAATATGTAGCTTATATCACC
This sequence comes from Dissulfurimicrobium sp., assembly GCF_049968175.1. NCBI lineage: Bacteria > Deltaproteobacteria > Dissulfurimicrobium > Dissulfurimicrobium sp. The sequence goes on along the minus strand of NZ_JBMFRG010000004.1, from coordinate 38,041 downwards.
TAAAATCCATTTTCCCGATCTCTTTAGGTCATCCCCTAGGACACACTTTTATCTTGTCGTGATTGATTCTGCAATTGGTGCCATCATGCACGGTGGATGCCGGAGCGGATCCTGATGGTAGGAATAAAATGCCGTGCTCCATTTTGATCTATTCCGGTTGCCAAGCTGTGACCTTGTTGGATGGGATAATATCTTGTTTTGTTTGAGAATTTTTTGTCGGTCTCAAATGCATCACCAGCTGAATTTAGGCATGGGCATTGCATAAACTTTTATTCGAGATATGACCTGTAAGGAGAAAAAGCATGTTTTTTTCAATCGGGCTGCATCCCCATACCAGGCTGGGTCATATAGAGGCCCTCGAGGACGCCGATATACTTGATCGAAAGCTTCAGATGAGCGCCAATAATATGGCGAATGTCTCCACGCTAGGCTTCAAAAGACAGTCCATGACCTTCGAGGAGTATCTTTTGCCCCAGGTTGACGGGACGGAGAGGACTGCAAAAAAAGAGGTGGTCCGATCTGATCTGAGTCAAGGCACAATGAAAGAGACCAACAACCCGCTTGATTTTGCCATAGAGGGTGATGGTTTTTTTGTTGTGCAGACGCCGCAGGGCGTTAGATATACCAGGGCCGGGAACTTCACCTTGGATGCCAATAAACAGCTTGTTACTCAAGAAGGGTATCCAGTGCTTGGAGGAGGGGTCCCGATAGTCCTCGATGATACGACCGGAAAAGGGATATGGTTGAGTAAGGACGGCAGGTTTTGGGTTGACGAGACAGATGTCGGACAGCTCGATGTGGTTAATTTCAAGAATCCTCAGGCGCTTGAGAGGTTGGGTGGCAATCTCTATGCCCAAACCGCGGCTTCCGGTAATGCCATGCCTGCATCCGCCCTGATAAAACAGGGTTTTTTAGAAGGTTCGAACGTGAATCCGGTGGAGGAGATGGTGAATCTTCTGGATATCTACAGGGCCTTTGAGGCGCAACAGAAGACCCTTCAGGCGCTTGACCAGATGGATGGGCATGCAGCCAATGATATAGGCAGGGTAGGTTGATAGACGACAGATGTTATTTATTCCAGATATAAACGGAGGTGGCTTATGATAAGGGCGCTTTGGTCTGCCGCGTCGGGCATGAACAGTATGCAAACCAATCTTGATGTAATAGCCAATAATATGGCCAACGTTAATACAGTTGCCTTCAAGAGGAGCCAGGCTGACTTTGAAGATCTTTTGTATCAGACGATACAGACCCCTGGCGTGCAGAATGCCGATGGGACGCAGGTCCCGACCGGCATACAGATTGGTATGGGCTCTAGGTTAAGTTCAGTTGAAAAGATATTCACCCAAGGTGATTATCAGCATACCGGCAATGATCTTGATTGGGCCATAGAGGGGAGGGGATTTTTCAAGGTGATAAGCAATGGCGAGGAGCTCTATACGAGGGCCGGGGACTTTAAGCTCGATAGAGACGGCTATATCGTTACGTCAGGCGGGGACAGACTTCAGCCTGAGTTTTCCGTACCACAGGGTACGACCACCATCAATATAAACCCTTATGGGATGCTGACTGCGTCGGACAAAAACGGCAATCCGCTCGCATCCGTCCAGCTTTCTATATATGATTTCGCCAATCCTGCAGGCCTTTCTAGCATAGGCAGGAATCTCTATCGCGTGACTCAGGCCTCAGGTGATCCAGTGGAGGGCACCCCTGGGACCGACAGCTTCGGCACAATTGCCCAGGGTTTTTTAGAGCAGTCCAATGTCGATGTGGTAAAGGAGATGGTGGACATGATCGTGACCCAGCGTGCCTATGAGCTCAATTCAAAGGCGGTGCAGGCGGCTGATGAAATGCTCAGCCTGGCAGACAATCTGAGACGTTAGACCTGAGGCGTTGAAAGGGGGATGATGTAAAATGATAAAAAAAGGCCTGATGTCCGGCGAGCTCCGTTGTCTTTTGCGTGTCATTTTTTTTATGATTTCGGCCATCCTGCTACTGGGTCATGACCTTGCGGCCGCTGATCAAGGTCAGGTTGCACAGTCTCAAAAGACGATAACGACCGATGATTTCAGTCGTTATTTCAGGCAGGAGATATCAAGGCGCATCCCTTGGGCTGATGGTGAGATTGAGATCATGAGGTTTCAGACCTTTCCGCCGGAGGTGACCGTGCCCAGCGGAAAGGTCGAGATAGAGACTGAGGCCCCTGCTGGCGAGCGCCCCCTTGGGATGTTCACCTGTATCTTCACAGTAAAAGTGGACGGCAAGATTAAACATAGGGTAAGGGGTTGTGGTTTTGTGGAGATATATCGTCCTGTTGTCTGCGCGGCGAAGGCGCTTCCAAAAGGGCATATCTTATCTTTGGATGATATAAATATGATCCGCCAACCGATTTCCAGGATTTATGACAGTTTTTTTGACGATCCTGCCAAGGTTACTGGTTTGGCCCTCACCCGTTTTGTCCAACCCGGGCAGATCTTGACAGACAGAATGGTCGCCCAGCCGCTGGTGGTCCATCGCGGTGACATTGTGACGATAGTAGCTGATTCCCCCTCTTTCACTATCACGACGCCGGGTAAGGTCATGCAGGATGGTGCGCTCGGTGAGGCCATAAAGGTCCAAAACATCATGAGTAAGCGTGAGATAGTTGCCGTCGTAAAGGACGCAAAGACTGTCTCTGTGCGTTTTTGACAGGGAGCGGTTTGGTTTGGCAGCATGAGGTGCAAGATGAATAGGATGAATAGGGCGAAAAGATCAACCTTTCTCTCCCAGGTCGTGTTTGTTGTAAATATTGCGGCCATGGCCGCTGCCATGATGACGTTGTCGGGTTGTGCGGGTGTGTCGCAGCCGCAGCGTCCAATGACGCCGGTCCCTTCATCATTTTATGAGATACCGGTGCCACGGGAGCATCCGCATGAAGGGTCGCTTTTTACGCCAGGGCGTGAAGGAAGCATATATTCCGATTTCAGGGCCAGGAACGTTGGCGATGTGATTACCATCTTAATAGCTGAGAATCTGAAGGCCGCCAATGACGCAGCCACCCAGACACAAAAGGATTCGAATGCGAATCTTGGACTTACAGGCATATTAGGACTTATATTCAGCAAGAACAGTACGGTTAACCCGTCAAACACCATAGGGGGCAGTGCGACCGACAAGTACAATGGGAGCGGCAAGAGTTCGCGGAACGCCTCCTTTACAGGTACTATCTCTGCACGGGTTGTTCAGGTGCTCCCGGACGGCAATCTGTTGGTCGAGGGGAGCCGTGAGCTCAAGATCAACAACGAGACACAGTATTTAACACTCTCCGGCGTCGTCAGGCCGAAGGACTTGTCATCCGACAACACAGTTCCATCCACGCGTCTGGCGGACGCCAGGATAGAGTACACAGGCGGGGGCGTTTTGTCGGATAAGCAGGGACCAGGTTGGCTTGTGAGGCTTCTTGACATGGTCGCGCCTTTTTGATGGAGGCAAGGTATGTTTAAGGGCGGGTCGTTTGTTTTCAAATCGATGTTGCATGCCGTCTGCATGCCCATTGTTTTATGCACAATCCTCGTGTGCGTTGGGACGTCGCATGCGGTGCGTCTTAAAGACATAGCTGATATAGACGGCGTTCGCACAAATCAGCTTGTCGGGTATGGGTTGGTAGTCGGTTTGAACGGCACCGGAGACGGGACGCAAGCGGACTTCACCACCCAATCTATAGTCAACATGATGGAACGGATGGGAGTGATTATAGACCCGAAGAAGGTCAAGGTAAAGAATACCGCAGGCGTCATGGTCACAGCCCAGATGCCGCCGTTTAGCAAGATAGGCCAGAAGTTGGATGTGGTGGTGTCGTCGCTCGGTGATGCAAAGAGCCTGCAGGGCGGGACCCTGCTTTTGACCCCGCTCAAAGGGATCGACGGCAAGATATATGCCGTGGCGCAAGGCCCGATCAGTATTGGTGGCTTTTCGGCACAGGGGGCTGGGGCGAGTGTGCAAAAAAATCACCCCACAGGCGGAAGGATAGCAAACGGCGCTACGGTCGAGCGCGAGATCCCGGTCGCTCTCAATCAACGGTCTGATATATTGATAAGTCTAAATAATCCCGATTTTATAACCGCATCGCGGACGGCGATTGCGATCAATTCTGTCTTGAGGGGAGTGGATGCAAGGGCCGTGGATGCCGAGACCATCAAGCTCACTGTACCGCCTGAATTCAGGGGGGATATCGTAGATCTTATAGCGGCCATCGAAAATGTCGAGATCAGGCCGGATCAGGTCGCAAAGGTGGTATTAGATGAAAGGACCGGGACCGTGGTAGTGGGATCTGATGTTACAATATCAAAGGTGGCTATATCTCATGGTGATTTAAGCATCCAGATCAATGAGAGCCCTAGGGTTTCACAGCCCCAGCCGTTTTCACAAGGGGCTACGGCTGTGACGCCGAATACCCAGATATCTGTGCAGGAAGGTAAGGGAAGGCTCATCGTGCTCAATACGCAGCCCAATATAGGAGATCTCGCAAAGGCCTTGAATGCAATAGGCGTAACGCCGAGAGATTTAATAGCCATTTTCACTTCGCTCAAGGCTGCAGGCGCCCTTCATGCCGATCTGGAGATCATCTAGCCATGTTGCCGCAGTCGATAAATAAGTTACCAGGTGTCAGGGTCGCTGGTGAGACCACTTCTTCTTTGAAGGGACATAGCGATAAGGAGATAAAAAAGGTGTGTGCCGATTTTGAGGCCATGTTTATAAAACAGATGCTTGAGACGATGAGGAAGAGTATGTCCAACGGCGGATTTTTTGGCGCCAGGTTTCAAGGGGATATATACACCACCCTCTTTGAAGATCAGCTTTCGAAGGTCTTGTCTGAGGGAAAGGGCATAGGTATAGGTAAAGAGCTCTACAAAAATCTGGTGCACAGATATGGAAACATCAAAGACGAGAAAGATAAATAGCCTTAATCGGCGCATGCCAACAGGAGATGTACGATATTTGCCGGCCCTGCCCAGGTCGTTTTGGGTCCGTGCCTATTCTGTGACACAGGCATGGGAGGAAATGCGCTCCATCCTTATTGAGGAGTGGATCGTCTTGAGATCGGGCGACTTCAAGCCGCTTGCCGATATTGCCGAAAAGAAAAAGAGGCAGGCTGAAAAGATAAATGGGTTAGAAAGGATTATAGCAGCCCTGGCGGACAAGATGCTTGAGATGTGCGGAGTGGATTACGGGGGGAATAGAGAAGGGCGATGGAATGCACTCATGAGTTTGACCAACAGGGCTGATTCCGAAGGTCTGGGGTCATGGCTGACTAAGACGAGGCTTTTGCGTAAGGAGATCGTTTCGATGAATCGGCGTCATGAAAAATGGGTGCTCGGCCAGGCCAAGATGGTCGATGACCTCCTCGGACTATTCATGGAGGGCATTTCAGGTGCAAGGCCGGCCACCTATGACTCGCAGGCAAGGGTCCATACCAAGGGCGGGATGCAGGGCAGGTATAAGCTGGAGGTGATATAATGCCAGGTCTAACAAGTATTTTGAATGTCGCAAATCAAGGAGTGCTTGCCGAACAGGTAAATCTCCATATAACCGCCCAAAACATATCAAATGTAAATACGCCTGGCTATTCAAGGCAGAGCGTCACTTTGTCTCCTAATTTTCCTACCCCTTCTTCAGTTGGTCCTATCGGCAACGGCGTAAGCGCTACCGAGATAACAAGGGCATATGACCGTTTTATAACTCAGACCCTGTTCGGCAAGACATCCGTCATGTCAGGGCTTCAGGCAAGACAATCAGGGATGCAGCTTGTGGAAGGCGTGTTTAATGAGGTCGATCAAAGCGGCATAAATGGAATGCTGAGTCAGTTTTGGACGAGCTGGGATGGTCTTGCAAACAATGCGGAGGGCATACCTGAGCGGACAACGCTCCTAAATAATGCAAGTCTTCTAACCCAGGGAATAAACGACCGCTATAATTCACTAATGCAACTTTCAAAAAACGTGGATCTGAATATCGACACCGCGGTGAAAAATATAAACCAGATCGCAGATCAGATCGCCGATATAAATGTCAGGATCCTTTCGATGGAGTCATCTAATCACCAGGCTAACGACTTAAGGGATCAACGGGACGAACTCGTAAAACAGCTATCTCAGCTGGCGGATGTCCACTATTTCGAGACAAAACAGGGTACCTATACAGTGCTTATAGGCCAAGGATCCCCGCTCGTCGAGGGGAATAAGTCATCTCATTTGACCATAAGCGATGGCAGTGTCAATTGGGAAGGCCCGACAGGCCAGATTAAGACGCTTACAGCCCAAGATATAAAAAACGGTACGCTCGGAGGTTGGCTTGATATCAAGTCCCGCATAAGCCCCCCTGACACATCGACGCTCATAGGTTCCCAGGCCAATACAACAGGCGGACAAGCCATAGCATCGTCAACCGCATGGAGCAACATTGACGGCGTAACGGTGAGCGGCACTGCCCCGTTTACCATCCAGTTCTCTGGTACAAGACAGGATGGCACGCCTATCACCGGCACATATACCTATGATCCGACCGCTGCAAACCATAGCTCATGGACGTGGACAAACAGCTCTGGTCCTGGGGCGGGTTCGTCGGTGACAGGTACCATCGGCGATTTTGTAACCGCAGTCAAGGCGGCATTTGGCAATACTGTAGACATGTACCCCAACAGTGACGGGAGGCTCGTACTCAAAGATACAAACCCCGGGAATTTCCCCATCTCATTTCAGATAGAGTCCATATCGGGCGGCGTGACAGGCCTGAATCTCGGCAAGTTCGATGGAAGTTACCCGCCAAATTATCTTACGCAGCTGAACAACTGGGCATCCGAGCTCATCAAGGCCGTAAATAGCCAGCACAGCCAGGGCGTGGGTCTTATCCCTCTTACAGAGACTACGGCCTCCAACACGGTCATTGCCACAACCCAGCCCATAAGTTACAGGGCCTCAGGGCTTCCATTTTCAAGCAGCGTGCAGACCGGCTCCTTTGACATCTGGCTTTATGATAAAAACGGCAATGTCATAGACCTCAATCCTGCAACACCTGGTGTAAACGACCCGCTCAAGATAGACATCACAAAGGGTTCAACGACCCTATCCGATATCCAAAACGCCATAAATACTGCCAATGTCGGTCTTACGGCAAGCATAGCAGGCGGAAGGCTTACCATCAGTGTAAACGGGCAAAATGGCGTAGCAGGCTTCGCCTTTGGGCAGGACACCTCTGGGGCGCTTATGGCCTTGGGGATGAACAGCTTTTTTACCGGCCATGACGCAGGCACAATCGGCGTTAACCAGACATTTATAAACGACCCCCGCCTTGTCGCTGCCGCACAGGTGGAGGGCGTAGGTGCCGGTCAGGCTGTAAGCGGAAACACTGTCACGGATCCGAACCGCCCGCTTGTGACCAATTTTGCCTCCGGTGAGATAAGGCTCTGGGTCTATGACCAGAACGGCCAGCTTGTTGATATGGATCCAACCACCGCAGGCATCGATCCTGTGAGGATACCTGTCGATCCGAAAACTACCTCTATAGATGGCATTGTAAATGCCATAAACAACGTAAGCGGCCTCAGTGCGGGCATCAATAACGGCAAACTCACGATCAGTGCTGCAAACAGCGCATGGAAGGGCATCACCCTTGAAGACACCTCGGGCGTCCTATCTTATCTGGGTCTTGATGCTGCGGATGCGCCTCCGTTGACCGCCACACCTCAGATGACTGCGCTCCAAGGGGTGACGGATCCCACCCAATCTCTCAATTCTTCCGCTTCGGGCCTTCCGCTCTACGGCTCTGTCCGTAATGGTTCATTTATTGTAAACCATTATGATGTGAACAAGAATTTGATTGGTACAACGGCCGTAACCGTAGCTGCCACTGACAGTTTGAATACGTTGGTAAGCAAGTTAAATGCCACCGGCTTCCTTTCGGCCTCGATTGACGCGACCGATCCAACAAATCAACACCTCGTCATCTCGCCCACAAATTCCGGTGAGTCATTTGCCCTTGATTCCGATACGAGTGGGGTCCTGAACGCCCTCGGCCTTGGGCAGATCAGCCAGGCGGCTAATGGGGCATATGCGGTCTCAAATACGGCGAGCCCCCTCAACCAGCTCTTGATGGGCGTGACATCTGGCGGAAAATTCAACATTTATCTCTATGATGCAAATGGCAACCAGATAGGCGGCGTAAACCAGATTACCGTCTCAAAATATGACAGTCTTTCAAGCGTTGCAAAGAAGATAGATTCAATTCCAGGACTTGTTGCAAGCATTGACAACAATGGCCTCAATATCAGGACTGATGGCAGCGCAGCTGCATTCGCCCTGACCGAGGATCTTGTGACCCCCTCTGGTTTCTTGGGTGCCATGGACATTTCGACCCCTCAGGGTGGGACCTTTTCGCCTGCAAGCAACCAGAATGCCCTGGCCATGGGGGATGTGAGCCGGGCAGGCATTGCCGGGCTGGATGGGGCGGACATCAACAGCGCTTATCAGAGTTTTGTCGGTACAGTGGGCATTGATTCCAAGGGCATTCAATCGGATTATGCCTTTAGCCAGTCTGCCGTAAACGGGCTTCAGGCGAGCCGAGACGCGGTATCGGCTGTATCGCTCGATGAAGAGATGGCAAATCTCATTAGGTTTCAGCAGGCGTACTCGGCTGCGGCCAAGCTGATCAAGGTGGCCGATGACTTGTTTCAGAGCCTTCTCGCTGCAAAGCAGTAAGGAGTAGGCTGTAAGCCAGTTAAGGGGGCAAAAGATATGCGTATAACCATGAATACCATCTATGATCAAATAAATACAGACCTTAGCCGTCTTACAGACAACATGGCGAAGACAACCAGGTCCATCTCTTCGGGCAAGATATATAGTACCCTTTCGGACAGCCCCGTGGCCCTGACCGAGGCCTTGGGTATCAGGGATGTCATCAGCAGCACGAATCAATATAAAGACAATATCACCTATGGGCAGGGCTGGGTGACTGCTACCGATTCAGCCATGTCACAGATACAAGACAGGCTCACGCGCGCCAAGACGCTGGCGGTTCAAGGGGCGAACGACACCCAGGATGCGAATTCACGCAAGGCCATAGCCGAGGAGGTAAAATCCATCATAGATGAGGTGGTGGCGCTTGGCAATACAAAGATGGGAGATCGCTATGTGTTCGGCGGGACAAAGACCACCGGCTATGCAACAGGGGAGGCGCCTTTTGTCCTGCAGGCTGATGGTACGGTCAAATACAACGGCAACCAGGAGGATATAGCCATACAGGCGGCGTCAGGTCTGAGACAGAAGATAAACCTGGATGGCCATACGGCCCTTGTCGAAGGCGGCGTGTTCAATTCGCTCAATGTCCTTTATAATGGTCTGATGTCGGACAATCAGGCTGATATAATCGCTGCGATTTCAGACATCGATAGGGCAATAGGGTATGTAAACCAACAGAGCGCTACGCTCGGTGCCATGTCAAATGCCTTGACCAACAAGTCGTCCATGGCGGATAATCTTGTTCTTACAAACACCGAGCGTCTTTCATCAGTGGAGGATACAGATATCGTCAAGGCTGTGACGGATCTGACGACCCAGCAGACGAGCTATCAGGCGGCCCTTGCCGCGGCTGCAAAGGTCATGAACGTCAGTCTTGTTGATTACTTGAAATGATTGCGTCGAAACGGATCATGAAATTATGATAGCGGCCGTCTCAAGAGGCCAGGATATAAGATCCTGGATTTTCCTGCTGCGAGGCCAAGGCAGCTGCAGGGTTGAGGGGTGGCAGATGCCGCGGGGGACCTAATGCTTATCCTGACCAGAAAGGCAGGGGAAAAGATACGCATAGGAGCCGAGATAGAGGTCACAGTTCTGGATGTAAATGGCCGTCAGGTACGGATCGGGATCAGTGCCCCGCCTGGGCTTTCGATATTGAGGGAAGAGGTCTTCAGGCGCATTCAAGAAGAAAACCTGAAGGCGGCGGGTTCCGCTGCAGCGCCGGAGGACCTGGACAAGATAGTTTTTAAGACACGGTCTTAATAGGAAAGATTATGGAAATAGAGACCACGCGGTTCGGCCGCATAGAGATAGACAACGAAAAGGTGATAACGTTTACAAGGGAGATATTGGGTTTTCCTTCCGACAAGAGATATGTCCTCTTCCCTCACCGCAGCGGTTCCGCATTTTATTGGCTTCAGAGTGTCGATACCCCCTGGCTCGCCTTTGTTGTAATGAGCCCGCAGGTATTTTGTTCCGACTATGTCTTTGAACTGCCTGATTCAGTGCAAAAAGAACTGAGGCTTGAGCGGGCAGAGCAGGCCTTTGTCATGGTTATAGTAACGATCCCAAAAGGCAATCCGGATGAGATTACGGCGAATCTCCTGGCGCCACTAGTAATAAATATGGACGAGCGTCTGGCCTGCCAGGTGGTTTTGGATCCTAGCATGTATCCGGTCAGGTTTCCGATAGTAAAAAAAGACGCCTGCGTAATGTCAAAATAAAAGTTTCTGTACAATGGCCTTGCAAGAATCATCCCCACGTCTGTCTGTCAAGCGGCACAACATTTTGACTTGACGGTAGTTTAGCCGCCAAATACTGATGATTTTTTTCAGTATAACGGGATTGAAAGATATTTTTCATGGCGCACCGAGGCATGAGGCTGTTTTTACCCATGCAGCGGCAATGATTTCGTCCTGCGGTCTCCCTGCATTAAGCCGTTCTATGAACGGATCGGAAAGGCCTTTGAAGATGGCGGCCACCCTCTTAAGATAATCTATTTCTTCAAAGTTGTTCGGTTGGTTTCCGCGTTTTTCACATATGCGCCTCAAGGCAACGGCCGGATCAAGCTCAAGGATGAACATCAGGTCAGGTAACGGCGCGAACGCCTCGTTTTCATGGCGTATTTTGTCCGGATCGAGCCCCCTTGCGCCTTGATAGGCCATGGTCGAGAAATAATAACGGTCGCAGACGATGATTTTCCCACTGCCCAGCGCAGGCAGGATCAGCCCTGCGACATGTTCTCTCCTGTCTTTGATAAAGAGATCAAGTTCTTCTTGAACCGGCAGCCTTTTGCTGTACGAAAAGCTCTTGCGAAGCCGTTTTCCCCATGGGCCATCCGTCGGTTCAAATGTGAAGATCGAATCAAAGCCGTTCCTTGCAAGTCGCTCCTGTAGGGCCTTTGCCAGCGTGGTCTTTCCGGTGCCGTCTATACCTTCTATTATTATCAGCCGCCCTTTATGTCTCAAAAGGCCCTCCGCTTGTCCTTGCCCTTCTTTTTTTGCCTTGGGGTCTGCGCTGCAGCAGTACATATGTTACGCCTGCACCGCCGTCCCAGACCGGGGCAGAACTATAGGCCAGGACAAATTTCCTGAAGCGCCCGTGAGCGATCCATCTTGTGACGACCTCTTTAAGTATTGGTCCTTTTGGGGAAGAGAGCCCCCTGCCATGGATGAACGCCACGCAACGCCTGCCTTCTGAAATGGCTTGATTCAAGAACGCCTCGCAGGCATCGATGGCCCCCAATGTGTCAAGGCCGTGCAGATCACAATAACCTTGTACCGAAAATTCACCATTGTGCAGACGGGTTACAAGCCATTCATTTGTTCTAGGGTCAGGACCTTCCACGAATTCAGGGGTCTGTTTTACTGGAAATGGGGCCTTTCCCGAGACCAGGGCCTTTAATGCCTTAAGTATCTCTGCCTTTTCCATTTCCTGAGGGTTGGGAAGTGCCGGCATAGCAGGCCTGGAAGACATCTCAGGGTCTATTTCTTCCCCCTCTCTTTTTGGATGAAGTGGGGTCACATCCTGGACCGCTTCTAGAAATAATGCCTCATCCGAACACTCGGCCTGATGTTTTGTTGATTTCCTTTGATTTTTTTGAGATATGCCGCCAGTAGCCTCCTTTTTGGCGGGCTTGCGTGACTTTTTCTTTTCTATAAGGGCCTTGAGGTCTGAAAACGGCCGTTCTGTCAGGGGTCCAGAACTGTCTTTAATCAGGGCGTTCCATGAGTTATCCATAGACATGGCCTTCAAATAGGTGCATTGCATTTTTTATAATTTTTAACAGAAATCCGCGATGGGGGCAATCCCGATCCATCTTTTGTAGCTATTGCCCTTGACATATCCCTATAAAACGGCGATAAGATAGCAGGCTTTAAACCCAAAATCAGAGTCGAAGGAGACTTTCGATGTTGAAACGTTATCTCATGGCCCCAGGGCCTGTGGCTGTAGCGCCTCATATACTTTCTAGGATATCTGAGCCGGTCATTCATCATAGATCGCCCCAATTCTCGACATTTCTCGCTAAGGTGAGGGAGGACTTGAAATATCTGTTCCAGACAAAGAACGATGTAATCATATTTGCTTCCTCCGGAACCGGCGGCATGGAGGCCGCTGTCGTGAACCTCCTGTCCCAAGGGGACAAGGCGATCGTGATCAGAGCAGGTAAGTTCGGTGAGCGTTGGACGGAATTATGTGAGGCATATGGCATAAAGGTTGTAAACATAGACGTACCGTGGGGGGAGGCCGTGGATCCGGATCGTGTGAAAAAGGTCCTTGATGCCAATCCTGAGGCGAAGGCGGTCTTTGTCCAGGCCCATGAGACCTCCACCGGCGCCAAGCAACCTGTAAAGGAGCTCGCTTCACTGATGAAAAATAAGCCCGAGACTGTATTGGTTGTTGATGCCATTACTGCGCTCGGCGTTTATGAATTGAAGACCGATGAATGGGGCGTCGATGTGGTCATAACAGGGTCACAGAAGGCCTTGGCCCTTCCGCCTGGTCTTGCCATGGTAAGCGTGAGCGAGAAGGCCATGAGGCTAGTCGAGAAGTCAGGCCTTCCAAAATATTATTTCGATTTTTTGAGAGAAAAAAAGGCCATTGCCAAAGACACCACCGCATTTACCCCGGCGGTTTCCCTCATTATAGGTCTTGGTGCCGTGCTCGATGAGATAAGAAAAGAGGGTCTCGACGGCGTTTTCAAACGACATGCCCGCCTTGCAGGAGGTACAAGGGCGGGGGTCATGGCCATGGGGCTTGAGTTGTATTCAAAGGCCCCTTCAGAGGCGGTGACTGTTATAAAGACCCCTGAAGGCATAGATGGCCAGGCTATTGTAAAGAAACTCCGCGAGGAATATGGGATTACCATTGCAGGCGGTCAGGGTCAGGCCAAGGGTCGTATCGTCCGCATCTCCCATATGGGACATCTGAGTGAATGGGACATGATAATAGCCATTGCAGCCGTGGAGCGGGCGCTTAAGGCGATGGGACACCCGATTGAGCTTGGGCAAGGCGTCGCTGCAGCACAGGCCTTTTTTGCAAGCAATTAATTCGATACAGATTAAAGGAGAGCGAGTGCGCCATGAAGATCTTGGTAAGTGATCTGATAGCAAAGGAAGGGATTGAGATACTAAGGGAGGCTGGGATCGAGGTGGATGAAAGGCCGGGGATCCCGGCCGACGAGCTTTTGGATGCCGTAAAAGACGTGGATGGTCTTGTAATCAGGAGCAACACAAAGGTGACGGCCGATGTCGTAAATGCTGCAAGAAGGCTCAAAGTGATAGGAAGGGCCGGTTCAGGCCTCGATAACGTTGATATCCAGGCCTGTAACAAACGCGGTATAGTTGTTATGAACACACCAGGCGGCAATACAAATTCCGCAGCCGAGCATACTATCGCCATGATCCTTGCACTCTCGCGGCACATACCGCAGGCGACTGCCTCGATGAAGGCAGGCAAGTGGGAGAAGAAGCGTTTTATGGGGCAAGAGGTGGCGGGCAAGACCTTGGGCATAATAGGAATGGGCAGGATAGGTAGTGTTATAACCCAACTGGCCCAGGGATTGAAGATGAAGGTGGTTGCCTTTGATCCCTATGTAATACCGGAGGTCGCCGAGAAGCTGGGGGTTGAGATGACTAATCTGGATGATCTGCTTGCAAAGTCAGACTACATCACAGTCCACACCCCTCTCACAAAAGAGACGAAGGGTTTTTTAAACAAGGGACTCTTCAATAAGATGAAGCCTGGGGCGTACGTCATAAACTGTGCAAGGGGCGGGATTATAAACGAAGAAGACCTGTATGAGGCCCTGACATCAGGCAGGATCGCCGGTGCGGCACTCGACGTCTTTGAAAAAGAGCCTACTACAAAAGAAAATCCACTCCTTTCCCTTGATAACTTTATATGCACGCCCCATTTGGGTGCATCCACAAAAGAGGCGCAGGAAAACGTAGCGCTTGCGGTTGCTAAACAGATCGTCGACTATCTGACAAAGGGTGAGGTCAGAAATGCGGTCAATGTGCCATCGGTGAGCGGCGAGGTGCTTGCCCAACTCGGCCCATTTCTTCTGCTGGCGGAAAAGATAGGCGCATTTCATGCCCAACTGGCTGGCGGTCCTATTGAGGAGGTTTCCATACTCTATCAGGGGGATATAGCTGAACTTGATACAAAACCTGTTACGGTCTCTGCCTTGAAGGGTCTTCTTGCCCCCGTGCTCAGGGAAGAGGTGAATTTTGTAAACGCCCCGATAATAGCCAAGGAACGCGGCATAAATGTCACTGAGTCCAGGAGTGAGACGCCGGAAGACTTTACTAATCTCCTGACCATAAAAGTAAAAGCGGCGTCCGGATCGAATGAGATAGCAGGTACCATCTTTGGTAGGAAAGAACCCAGGATCATAAAGATCAATGACTTCCGTCTGGAGGCGGCGCCTGAAGGGCACATGCTCCTTATATATAACGAAGACAGGCCCGGAGTGATAGGGCGGATCGGCGTTTGTCTAGGCGAGTTGGGGGTGAATATAGCCAGGATGCAGGTCGGTCAGGACCCAAGCCATAGGCGTAATGTGATTCTCCTTACGACAGATGAGCAGGTAAATGAAGAGGCCATGGCCAAGCTAAGGGAGCAGGATGGGGTTACGAGTGCAATGGCCCTTGAACTTTAGCCTGATGGCCTGTGCAGGGCCTTTTGCCGCCAGATTTGATGATCTCATAAAAAGTCATTATATGAGATGGCTAAGTAAAAATCGTAAATACAAGGCGCGCAGATCCTGAGGAATGAGGCGTATTTTCTTGTACGTCGCGGTGACGAAGGATGCAGCGCAACACGGCAGTCGGCGCCTTTTGTGACGCTATCAGATTTAATTTCGAGGTAATTTAAAGGCAATAGAGCAGTTAAATTTATATATTATTGTCTTTCGACATTTGCAGGCCTTAAAGAACCGTCAGAGAATGCAATGTTGAAAGAAAATTGTACAATCAGCAGCTGCGTTTTGTTAGTTGTAGCCTTGCTCGCCGGCTGTACGCCTTATCATCCCATGCCTATCGACAGCTTGGCCGTGAAGCGGGCCCTTGCTCCGGTTGACACGGCCAAGGTCAAAATAGAGTTGCAGGGGCTTGAAAATCCCCTGTTGAGGCCCTTGAAGCCGGTGCCTTTTGATCTTTCGGACGGGCTTTCCATTGACGAGGCCGCAATAATGGCCGTTGTTGCAAACCCAGGACTGAAGGCCGAGCGCGACCGCCTTGGTCTGGCCCGTGCGCAGGTTCTAAAGGCAGGCATACTGCCCAATCCAAAGATATCCGCCGGCCTTGACAGACCAACCGGCGGCCCTACCAAAGGTACTGTAAACGCCTATAACGCCCAGATTGAATGGGACATCACCTCATTGATCAGCAGGGCCGCTGAGCTTGAGGCACAAAAAAAAGACCTTCGCTCCGTGGAACTTGAGGTGGCTTGGAAAGAGTGGCAGGTGGCTGAAGCGGCGCGACTCTCTTTTATCCATCTTTTTTGGGCGCAAAGGAGGTTTGCCCTCTTGAAAGGGATTGAGAAAGATATGAAGAAGAGGCTCGATATCCTGAAAAAGGCCGCGGTGCAGGGTAATGAGACGGCATTGAATCTGGATGCAGCAGAGGCGGCCTTCAGTCAATTCGAGCTTGGGCTTTCAAAGTCCGAGGAAGAGGTCAAGAAAGACAGGCTTGCGCTCAATATGGTCCTCGGACTTCCCCCTGATTATGAGATACATATCCAAGATGTCGGCCTTTCCGCTTGGCCTGGCAAGCTTCCTTCAGAGGACAGTGTACTTAACGGCCTTGAGGCGCGGCGCCTGGATCTCGTGGCGCTTAAGGAGGGCTATGAAGGCGAAGAGGCTAGGCTTCGTGCTGAAATACTGAAGCAGTTTCCAAAGATGGCCTTAGGGATAGTCCGTTCAAGGGATACAGGGGCCATAGTTACTACTGGTTTTGCCGTGAGTATTGATCTCCCGGTGTTTGACCGTAATCAAGGCGGTATAGCCGTGGAGCATGCTACAAGACAGAGGCTCTTTGACGAATATATGGCCAGACTCTTTGAGGCCAGGTCACAACTGGCCTCCATAACAAGCGATATCAATGCGGTAAGAGACCAGGTCGGTCTTTTGCAGCAGGCTGTCGAAAACAAGAGACGCCTTCTCAAGCAGACAGAGGCGGCCTTTAAACGAGGAGATATTGATGCCATAGGTTATTATCAGGTTGTTGAAGATCTTATCAACAAGGAGCTTGAGTTCTTGAATCTCAAAGAGAGTTTCACCGAACTGGCAGTGGCGCTTGAGGCCGCATCTGGTCTTTACTTTCCATATTTACATACCGCACAATCTTTACCGCATGGAGGCGGCGGGCGATGAGATCGTTTTTCTGTCCTCTTGTTTGTAGTGTTGGGGTATTTTTCTGTATATGCCTTGATCTCGCCGGTCCAGGGCCTTTATATGCCGGGAGGCTGGCGGATGTAAGGGCCACTGTCTATTGCGTACCTGTGCGTGAAGGCATTGTCACAAAGACTATAACGGCATATGGGACGGTCATCCCGTCGCCCGGTGCGGTAAAGGTGCTGTCTCTGCCGTATCAGGCGCGGATTGCCGAGATCTATGTGAACGAGGGCCAGGTGGTGAGAAGGGGCGAGCCTCTTCTTAAGATAGCTCTAGGTCCTGATGCCTTGCTTGCCTTCAAGGAGGCACGGCTCGAATATGAGGGTGCAAAGAAGGAGCTTGGGTTTATAGATCAGCGTTTTTCCCTGGGACTTGCAACAAATCAAGAGGTGGCTGCTGCAAAAAAGACATTAGACCAAGCAGCTGCACGTCTTAAACACCTTGAAGATCAGGGAGTCGGTGCGGAAAGACTTATAAGGGTCCCTGTAAACGGTCCTGCGGAATGGACGGTGAACAGGGTTATCGCAGGTAGGGATGCAGTGGTCCAGCCTGACAGCTCCCTAGTGGAGATCGTGGCGCAAAATGGGTTGGAAGTAAGGCTAGGCGTGGAACCTGAAGACGCCTCTTTGGTCAAGACAGGTCAGTCGGTGGCAGTCTCGTTTGTGAACAGGGCAGATGCAAGACCCATCGTCGGTCGGGTGAGGGCGGTATCAAAGATGGTGAATCCCTCAACCCGCCTCCTTGATGTCTTTGTTTCGCTTCCGTCCAGTTTGGGCGTCATGCTGAATGAGTATGTAAGGGGCGAGATAAGGTTGTTTTCCAGAAAGGGGCTTCTTGTCCCGCGGGACGCGGTTATTCCGGAGGATAAGGCCTTTGTCCTTTTCACAGTAAAGGGTGGTCTTGCGAAAAAACACATCGTAAAGGTGGGGCTTGAGAACGACGGTGAGGTTGAGGTCATGGCAGGGGATATTTTAAAGGGTGATATGGCCGTAGTCCTCGGCAACTATGAGCTGAAGGACGGCATGGCGGTTACGGTTAAGGAGGCGGCCGGATCCGTGCCCATGACCATACCGGGCGATCGGGGGATAAAGTGAATATTGCCGACTGGATCAAGGGCCATCATCGTTCAATTCTTTTTTTGATAGCGGTTCTTGCCTTGGCCGGTGCCGCTGCGAGCTTGTATCTCCCTGTTGCCCTTTTCCCATATGTTGAATTCCCGCGCGTCGAGGTCAGCTTAGACGCAGGCGACAGGCCGGCTGATCTAATGGCCATTGAGGTTACAAGACCTGTCGAGGAGGCGATCAGGGGCGTACCCGGCGTGCGGAACGTGCGTTCCACCACCAGTCGCGGCAGTGCTGATATCTCGGTCAATTTCGATTGGAGCGAAGATATGGTCTCGGCTATGCTTCAGGTGGAATCGGCCATAAATCAGATAAGATCGACGCTTCCGCAGGGTCTTAGTTTCACGGTTAGGCGAATGGATCCGACCGTCTTTCCGGTGTTGGCCTACAGCCTTACCTCAAATACCCATTCCTTGGTGGAGCTTAGGGACATCGCCCTCTATCAGCTGGCTCCTTTCCTGTCAACGGTGAAAGGCGTTGCGAAGGTCGAGGTCCAGGGCGGTCAGGAGGCGGAGTTTCAGGTTATGCTTGATCCGGCAAAGATGGAGGCCCTTGGGCTTACAGTGGACGATGTTGCAAAGGCGCTCTCGGCGTCGAATGTGGTAAAGGCCGTCGGCCGCATTGAGGACCACTACCGTCTCTATCTTGCTGTATCCGATACCAGACTAGGCGGGATAGGTGAGATTAAGAACACGGTCATCCGTTCAGGGCAAAACGGTCTGCTTCGCCTTGACGACATAGGGACGGTGACACTGGGTACGGTCCCGCAGTGGATAAAGGTCACGGCTGATGGACGCGATGCCGTACTCATCCAGGTTTACCAGCAGCCAAGGGGCAATACCGTTCAGATAGCAACGGATATCAAGAAAAAGCTTGCGGCCTTTAAGCCCCACCTTCCCAGCGATATAAAGATAGCCAACTGGTATGATCAGAGCGAGTTGATACTCGCCTCTGCCAAGAGTGTCCGCGATGCAGTGTTTTTAGGTGTCTTGTTTGCCGCAGTCATCCTGTGGATATTTTTGAGAAATGCAAGGATGACCCTTATCGCCGCCGCCGCCGTGCCCAGCGTTCTGGCGGTTACCGTTCTGGTCCTCTATCTTCTGCACATGAGGTTCGACATCATGACGCTTGGGGGTATGGCCGCTGCAGTTGGGCTCATCATCGACGACATGATAGTTATGGAGGAGCATATCGTAAGGGGCCTCGCAAGGCACAGTGGTACCAGACATGAGAGGATAATGGCCGCTATGAAGGAGCTTACCAGCCCCCTTGCTGGTTCGTCCGCCTCGACCGTCATCATATTCGCCCCGCTCGCCTTTCTTTCGGGCGTAACTGGCGCCTTTTTCAAGGCCTTATCCTTGACTATGGCCTCTGCCCTTGTGGTGTCTTTCTTAGTGGCCTGGATAGGGGTTCCGGTACTGGCTGCACACCTCTTAAAAGAAGACGACATCAGGGTCATGGACGGCGGAAAAGGAGGTATTGAACAGCGGTTTAAAAATGGATACGGGTGGTTTATGCGGTGTATACTTGATCGGGCCCCCCTTTTTCTCATGCTGACCCTTGTCAGCTTGGCATTTGCCGGCTGGTTTTCATACAAGAGGCTAGGTTCAGGATTTATGCCGAAGATGGACGAGGGCGGTTTTATACTCGATTACCGCACCCCTCCAGGCACATCCCTTACTGAAACAGATAGGCTCTTAAGGCAGGTTGAGGCGATACTGCGCGCCACCCCAGAGGTTGACACCTATTCGAGACGGACAGGCACGGCCCTTGGCGGTTTCCTCACGGAGGCCAACGAGGGCGATTTCTTTGTAAGGCTCAAGCCTGGACCCAGACGTCCTATAGAGGCCGTAATGGATGAGGTAAGGGGCAGGATAGAGAGGACCATACCTGGGATCCAGGTCGAGATGGCCCAATTGATGGAGGATCTTATAGGAGACTTGACTGCGGTACCGCAACCTATAGAGATAAAACTTTTTTCCGATGATCAGTCCCTCCTTGGAAGGCTTGGGCCTAAGGTGGCGCAGGCAATAAGCAATATCCCAGGGGTAGTGGAGGTGAAGGACGGGATCGTTTTCGCAGGCGATGCCCTTCAAATCCGTGTGGACCGGGATAAGGCGTCCTTCGAAGGGGTTGATCCAGAGGCTGTGACACGATTTGTCACCCAGTATCTTACAGGCGTTGTTACGACAAAGATACAGGAGAACATGAAGATGGTGGGCGTGAGGGTCTGGGTCCCTGAAGATGTCAGAAAGAATATGAAGGACATAGAAAATCTACAGCTCAAGGGTTCCGGAGGACATCTCTTTCCCCTGAAGAGGATAGCTAAGATCAATATACTTACCGGCCAGCCCCAGATTATGCATGAAGACCTGAAGAGGATGATAGCCGTAACGGGTAGGATAAGTGGGCGTGACATGGGTTCTGTCATAAGAGATGTAAAGAAGGTTCTGCGTCGGCCGGGATTGATCCCAAAAGGGGTGTATTATGAGCTCGGCGGGCTTTACGAACAGCAAAAGATCGCCTTCAAGGGCCTGATCACGGTCTTCGTTGCGGCGGTGATGCTTGTATTTTTATTGCTCCTTTTTCTCTATGAGAGATTCAGGATCGCCTTGGCTATTCTTTTTACCACCCTCCTTTCCATCTCGGCGGTCTTTTTCGGGTTGTGGATTACAGGGTCGGAGATTGACATCTCGTCTATGATGGGCATTACAATGATTATCGGTATAGTCACAGAGGCCTCCATTTTTTATATCTCCGAGCTCAATGCCATCTGCATCTCGTCCACAATGCCTTTTAAGGCCGCCTTGGTCGAGGCCGGGGAAAACCGCCTCCGCCCCATCGCCATGACCACCATAGCTGCCATCTTGGCCTTAATGCCGCTTGCGCTTGGGCTCGGTGAAGGGGCGGCTATGTTGAAACCGCTTGCCATAGCCATTGTTTCGGGCTTGTTTCTCCAAATGCCGCTTGTGCTGGTGTTCTTGCCCATTTTGCTCTCGATGTTGATTTAAATTGATATCTTGGGCTGAAAGTGCCTTGTTGACAAATATTATAGACCGACCTAGATTCAAAATTGAAACGAGATGCCTTATATTTTATTTTTTAAGCGAGGTCTGTAATGGTCTCATTAAAGACTGCTTTCTTTCAATGCGGTGATGGGATCAGATTCGAGCCCCATCCAAAATATGAGGGCGTCAAGATCGCCAAGCTCATTACAAAGACAGAGTGTCAGAAGGTGGGTGTCTCCATACTCATCCTTAAACCAGACACGGAGATACCTATTCATGTCCACGAGCATGAGATAGATTCTATATATGTCCTCAGCGGCAGAGGAGAGGCCTTTATAAACGGGCGGCATCAGGAGATCGGCCAGGGCGACTATATATTCGTCCCCGAGGCCGTTCCACACGGCGTCAGAAGTTCAAGCGACGGAGAGCTGAGGCTGTTTATCATACACAGCCCGCCCATATTTTGATTTTCGGCTGTTCCCATGCGCCTTTATACATAGGCGGCGTTTAGTTTTTAAGCGTTGATTGTCCTGTTGATTCAAGTACGCTCAGCCAGAACCGACTATTCAAATCCACCTTTTTCCTACGTTTTATCGCTGCAGTTATGGGTACGTGGACATAGCGGTCGTTCCAGAGGCTTACCATCATAGCGGTCTTTCCGGCCATGGCTGCATGGACCGCGTTTTGCCCAAGGTTTGCGCAGTAGAGGCGGTCGTTTACATTGGCTGGTACACTGCGGACGATATAGCTCGGGTCTATGTAGCGTATAGAGACGTCCATTCCAATCTCATCAAAATAGGTCTTGAAGCGGTCCCGCAGAAAGAGGCCGATGTCCCCGAGCTTTACATTCCCCGAAGGGTCTGTTTCAACAACGCCGCCGGTTACATACCGTTGCCCTGCCCCTTCGGCGGCTACCACTACGGCATGCCCACGTTCCCTGAGTCTGTTTTCAAGGGCCTTTAACAACCCCCCGTCGCCTTCAAGGTCGAAATCGCTCTCTGGGATCAGACAGAAGTTGACCTCCCGAAGGGCATTTGCCGCGGCGGCGGCGATGAATCCAGAGTGTCTGCCCATTACCTTTACAAGACCTATGCAATTTGGGGCGCCGACCGCCTCTGTGTGCGCGCACCTTATGGCCTCGCACGCCATCTCCACGGCTGTGTCAAATCCAAACGTCTTTGATACCAGATAGATATCGTTGTCTATTGTCTTCGGGATGGCTATCACTGATATTTTAAGCCCCCTTGCCGCGATCTCATCGTCTATTTTGCTTGCAGCCCTGAAGGTCCCGTCACCGCCAATCATAAAAAGTATGTTCACATTTAGTCTCGTCAGGGCGTCTACTATCTCGTCCGCAGGTTGATTCCCACGGGAGGATCCCAAAACTGTGCCGCCGTATTCGTGTATGCGGACCACCGATTCGGGCGTAAGTTCCATTACCGGGATGCCGTATTTTGGGATAAAGCCCCGAAGTCCATAACGGATGCCAACTATGGGCTGCACACCATAGCCGAAGTGCAGGGTCATGACGATAGCGCGGATTACGTCGTTTATGCCTGGACAGAGCCCGCCACATGTCACTATCGCGCAACGTGTCTTGGCTGGATCGAAGTATATCTTTCTTCTTGGCCCGGCCATCTCAAAGGAGGGTAGGGATGCGCCGCGTTTGATGGTCTGTCTGATGTTATGTTCCGACACCCTTACGAGCACCCGGTCTTCATCTCGGATGAAGCAGGAATACAGTTTTTTCACCAGCGGCGAGTCTATCTTGCATTCACCGAGCGAGATTATCGTCGTCTCTATTTCCTCATCCTCACCTATTTCATCTATTATGTCATTGTATCCTGCAACGTTGGGCAGGCATCTATCTTTTTCTTGCAACATATCGGCTACCTCGAAGATGTTTATTTTTTGATCTTTTACACTAGCCAAAAATACTCTGCTGTGTCAATGTAAAAAGTCGTTATGAAGGTCATGAGGGATATGATAATCGGTATTTTCGATTCAGGTGTTGGTGGGCTTACCGTGGCACGGGAGTTACGGCGCATGCTTCCCGGCAGACAGCTCGTATATTTCGGCGATACGGCCAGAGCTCCTTATGGTGCAAAGAGTCCCGAGACGCTTATCAGGTATGCGGTTGAGGATGCACGGTTTCTCATCAGTCAGGGGGCGGGGTTGATAGTGATCGCCTGTCATAGCGCTGCTAGCGTCGCCACAGAGGCGTTGAGGAAGACGCTTGATGTGCCTGTATTCGAGGTTATCACGCCGTCCATAGACCAGGCCGTGGCCAGGACGCGTAAAAAGGTCATAGGGCTTATAGGGACGAGGGCTACTGTCTCAAGTATGGTATATGAGCGGGAGATCAGCGCCAGGGATCCTGAGATAAAGGTCTATAGCCAGGCATGCCCACTGCTTGTACCCTTGGTCGAGGAGGGTTGGTTCGAGGCACGCGAGACCAGGATGATTGTGAGGAGATATCTTAGGCCCCTTAAAGACAAAGGAATAGACACCCTGGTACTCGGTTGTACCCACTATCCGCTTTTAAAGCAAGTGATTACGGAGAAGATGGGGAAACGCGTTGAGATAATAGATCCATCGCGAGAGGCTGCGGCGGCTATCAGAAATTATCTTGGAGACGACAGCACTGCCGGCATGTTAGGGGTGCGGGCCAAGGCCAGGTTCTTTCTGTCTGACGTCACCCCCATGACCGAGCGGATAGTCGCATGGTTTTTGGGAGAAAAGGTAAGGCTCGAAAAGGTGACCATTGGCTAGAGTGGCGACATGGGTTCTTTAAATAGCCTTCGAATCACCTCGAGATCTTCGGCCGTATCCACATCCAGCGGGGCCTTTTCAATCTTTACCACGCCGATTCGGAAGCCATTTTCAATGGCCCTTAGCTGTTCAAGTTGTTCGATCCTTTCGAGGGCGCCGGGTTTAAGTCCAGCAAAGGTCTTTAAAAAGCCAAAACGATAGGCATAGAGGCCGACATGCCTCAAAAAGGCCCCTCTGATCCCTTTCAGCACCCCATCGCGGTCGAATGGGATCAGCGCCCTTGAAAAATATATGGCGTGCCACCTGGCATCCACCACCACTTTAACCCTGTTGGGGTTTATCGCCTCTTCCATATCCATGGGGCATGCAGGTGTGGTTATAGCGAGCTCGGTTTCGCGGACGAGCCTTTCTATGATCATTCGGACCGGCTCCTCCTCGATCAGCGGCTGATCTCCTTGAATGTTCACCACAATATCTTCATCCGAGAGCCCAAGTGCGCGCGCCGCCTCGGTGATCCTATCCGTGCCCGACAAGAGCGTCGGATCCGTGAGCACAGCATTGCCTCCTGCCTCTTTTATGCATTCGGATATGCGCCTATCGTCAGTGGCCACCACTACTTGATCCATGTCAGGGATGCACACGGCCCGTGTATATACATGCAGTATCATGGGCCTGCCTCCGATGTCGGCAAGCGGTTTCCCGGGTAGTCTGGTTGACTTGAATCTGGCTGGGATAATGGCAACGATCTTCATCCCTTTTTCACCTCCAGTGCGATTTTATAGATGACGCCCTTGGCTATGCCTGTGGCCTTACTCAAGGTCTCAGCCGCCTCTCTGACTGATGTCGAGGCGAGCATAAGGGAAACAGCGTCCCTTATGGCCTCTTCGCGGCCCTTGATATCCGGTTTGACAGGAGGCGCCCCTTCAGCAACAATGGTGATCTCCCCTTTTATTTCATTCGGCAGGTCTTTCATGATTTCACTTATATGGCCCGCCATAATAGTCTCATGCACCTTTGTTATCTCCCTTGCAATAACTATCTTTCTGTCCCCCAGCACATCCAGCATGTCCACCATGAGTTCGTGGAGCCTGTGTGGGGCCTCAAAGAGGACGAGCGTGCAAGGGAGGCCTGATGCTGCTTCAAGACTCTTTCTGCGTTCACCTCTCTTGGATGGCAGGAATCCGAGAAAGAGGAAGTTGTCCGCTGGCATACCGGCCACACTGAGGACGGTCGTGACGGCTGACGGGCCTGGGATCGGGATGACCGAAAAACCAGCCTTTCTTGCAGCTGCTACAAGCCTGGCCCCTGGATCTGAAAGCGCGGGGGTCCCTGCGTCAGTGACCAGGGCTGCGTCCTTTCCCTGTTCGAGTGTCTTCAAGATCACATCTTTTACTATAAGTTCGTTTTGCTGCCTGGAGCTTATGAGTTTTGGGTTGAGTCCGAGATGGCTTAGGAGTTTCCTCGCCTGTCTCGTATCCTCTGCAGCCACCAGATGTACCCTTGCGAGGGTCTCAATTGCCCTAATGGTTATGTCTTTGAGGTTTCCAATCGGGGTTGCGATTACATAGAGTCGACCCGGTTTAATGTGCGTCTTTTTGTCTGTAGACATGGATTATCCGCTGAATGGCGGTTGCGTGTGTAAAGACAGCGAGGATTATGAGCATAGGATAGATGAGATCGAAGATGAGCCCTACAACCAGGATGAGGATTCTCTCAAAACGCGTGAGGAGTCCGACATTGCAGGTAAAACCCAAGGCCTCTGCGCGGGCCCTTGTGTAGCTCACCAGAAGGGAGCCTGACATGGCGGAAAGTGTCAAGAGGGGTGCCCACCATCCCCAACCGTCTGTATCTGAGGATGTATGAATCATGAGCCCTACAAACAAAAAGAATTCCGCATAGCGGTCAACGGCAGAGTCAAGAAAGGCCCCGAATCGGCTCACCATACCGTTCTCCCGCGCGACAAGGCCGTCGACGGCGTCCAGGGGGCCGAATACGGCTAGCATTATCCCTGCCCAAAATAAAGATCCGAGACCAATCATGACCCCTGTCGCCCCATATGCCGCAAGTCCGATTATGGATATAGCATTTGGGCCAAGACCTATGTGAGAAAAGAGGCGTGCGACGGGCAGGAGAAGGGGCCTTGACCATCCCCTGGCCAGATCGCTTGGTGACTTCACGGCCGTAGTCCCCCTAACCGTTGAGCCCAAGGGCCCTGAGAACCCCTGAGCAGCGGCCGCATACATCTTTGAACGTAAGGTCTTTGCCTACGTCTTCGCTCCATGTCCAACACCTGGCGCATTTTTGTCCGGCTGCTGGTTCTACCTTGATGTAAAGGCCTGCTACCCCTTCGGCCTCCCGGATATCTTCCCTATTAGGGCGTTGTTTCGTATAGATCGTCTCAAGTTGGGAGACTATGGCTAGCATCTTCATGATGGACTCGTGTCCCTTCAGGAAGGCTTCGGTCTCCCCATCGCTTGTATACAACGTGACCTTGGCATCAAGGGCAAGCCCTATCCGCTTCTCTTTGCGCGCTGTCTCAAGGGCCTTTGTGACCTCGGCCCTTATGGACAAAAGCCGCTCCCATTCCAGTCTTTCCTCTTCACTTAGAACATTTGCATCAACATCCGGAAATCCAGCCAGGAATACGCTCTCTTCCTTATCGCCAGGCAGATAATCCCAGGCCTCATCCGCGGTAAAGGAAAGGACAGGTGCGATCAAAAGCATCAGATCGCGGACTATCCGGTAGATGGCGCTCTGGGCCGAACGCCTCAGCCGCCCGGCAGGGAGTTCACAGTAGAGCCTGTCTTTCAGGATATCGAGATAAAGGGCGCTCATGTCAACCGTGCAGAACTGGTAGGTCTGATGAAACACCATGTGAAATCTCATATCCTCATAGGCCTGTTTCACCTTGGCTATAAGGTTTTCAAGCCGCCACAGCGCCCAGCGGTCTATGGGCTCGAGCTCTTTCAAGGGCAGTGTGTCCCTTTCAGGATCAAAGTCAGAGAGGTTGCTTAAGAGGTAGCGGATCGTATTTCTTATCTTTCTGTAGGCCTCTGTCAGGCGCTTCAGAATCTCTTTGGATATCTTGATGTCGTCCTGATAGTTCTCGGCAGAGACCCAGAGCCTCAATATCTCAGCGCCATACTCCTTTATTACGTCGGCAGGCGGGATCACGTTTCCCACGGACTTGGACATCTTCTTGCCCTCTTTGTCCACAACGAATCCGTGTGTGAGGACCGCCTTATAAGGCGCCCTGTGCCTTGCGGCCACAGAGGTGAGGAGTGAGCTCTGGAACCACCCACGGTGCTGGTCGCTCCCCTCGAGATAGAGGTCGGCAGGGGCGTGAAGCCCTTCTCTATTTTCAAGGACCGCTGCGTGGCTTACGCCCGAGTCGAACCAGACGTCAAGGATGTCCATCTCCTTTTTGAGCGCTGTTCCGCCGCACTTCGGGCACCTTGTATCAGGCGGTAGGAGTTCCAAGGCGTCTCTCCTGAACCAGGCGTCCGCCCCTTCCTTTTCAAATATGGAGACTAGGTGCGCCGCGATCTCTTCATCCATCACCGGCTCTTCGCAATCTCCGCACAAAAATACAGTAACAGGCACCCCCCAGGCCCGCTGCCGGGATATGCACCAGTCAGGCCTTGACTCGACCATGCCGTAGATCCTTTCCCTTCCCCACGATGGGATCCACCTTACGGTGTCTATGGCCCTTAACGCCTCTTTCCTAAGGTCGCCGGCTTCCATCGATATGAACCACTGGGGCGTGGCCCTGAATATCACCGGCCTTTTGCAGCGCCAACAGTGAGGATAGCTGTGTGTTAGGGACTCGCTTGATACAAGCGCGCCATTGCCTTGAAGGAGCTCGATTATCTCGTTATTGGCGTCAAATATGTTTTTGCCGTGGAAAAGCGGGACATCCGCGGTAAAACGGCCCAGGTCGTCCACAGGTGAATAGACCTCAAGGCCGTATTTGAGACCGCTCTCGTAGTCGTCCACCCCGTGACCGGGGGCTGTGTGGACACAGCCTGTACCTGCCTCAAGCGTTACGTAGTCTGCAAGTATGATCCTACTCGACCGATCAAGAAACGGATGCCTCGCAGACAATCCCTCAAGCTCAGCGCCCTTGAATCTACCCAAGATCCTTGCATCCGTCTGCTCGAGACCGCAGAGTGCAAGGATCTGCAGGAGCCGCCCTTCGGCAAGGATCCAGACCTCGTCTTTTACTTCTACGACTAGATAGTCAAATTCCGGGTGAAGAGCGATCGCCATGTTCGCCGGAAGCGTCCAGGGCGTGGTTGTCCAGATTAGCACAGATGCAGGGCGAGCGAGGTCTTTGATGCGCGCCTTGAGCCAATCTGTTAGGTCATCTTCGGCCTTGAACTTTACGGTGATGGCAGGGGAGCGGTGGTCTTCATATTCGACCTCGGCCTCTGCAAGGGCCGTTACACAGGTCGGACACCAGTGTACGGGTTTTTTGTTCTTTATCACGTGGCCTTCGTTGAATATGCGGCAGAACTCCCTTGCAATCGACGCCTCATAGTCAAAGGTCATGGTGAGATACGGGTTTTCCCAGTCGCCCAGGACGCCAAGCCTCTTGAATTCATCTCTTTGAACGCCTACAAATTTTTCAGCGTATCGGCGGCAAAGGTTGCGGATATCAAGGCGTCCCATCTCCTTCTTTTTGGGGCCGAGTTCCTTTTCCACGTTGTGTTCGATGGGGAGGCCGTGGCAGTCCCAGCCAGGGATATATGGGGCGTCAAGGCCCATCATCTGACGCGACTTTATGATTATGTCCTTCAAGACCTTGTTGACCGTATGGCCGAGGTGGATATGCCCGTTTGCATAGGGAGGGCCGTCATGGAGGATGAATTTAGGGCGTCTCTTGCCCTGTTCCCTCAGGAGTCTGTAGAGGTCCATCGCCTCCCAGCGTTTGAGCATCTCCGGCTCCTTCTGCGCCAGGTTGGCCTTCATTGGAAAGCCTGTCTTCGGGAGATTCAGCGTGTCTTTATATTCCATTTTTTTTAAATCCCTTTCTTTGACAAATTGCAGCCGTTCGATCAAACAGATAGACAGAACACCCAATCGTATGCCAATTCAATGGGCAAGATGGGGTAAAATGCGTAAAAGTTGCCATTAAGATACATGAAATATGAAGAAATGACTACATGGCTTTTGCCCTGGTCGTTTTTTTGAGATGGATTTTGTGGTACAAATGAAATCCATGGTTTACCCTGATAGCAGCCCCAACGTGGTCATTTCCTTGTTTTTATCTTTTTTAAGGCTCGGGCTTACGGCATTCGGCGGCCCAGCTATGGTTGCGCATATAAAGGAACTTTCGGTAAGGCGCAAGGGGTGGCTGGACAGCAAGACCTTTAACGATGGCGTCGCCCTCTGCCAGTCCATACCTGGTGCGACCGCCATGCAGATGGCGGCCTATGTGGGGCTCAAGGTGAGCGGCATAACCGGGGCCTTGGCGTCCTACATAGGTTTCGGCCTTCCGGCCTTTATCCTCATGGTGGGGCTTTCGATTGGTTATATCATATCCCACGGGGTTTCGTGGACTGCATCAGTCTTTGCCGGACTCCAGGTGATCGTGGTTTGCATCGTAGCTAACGCCACTTTCGTATTCGGCAGGTCTATATTGAAGGGCGCCAAGGCTGTCTTGATGGCGGTTGCATCCGCCGTGTTCTTCTGGCAAGGCATAAGCCCTTTTTTTGTTGTGATTGGCTCTGGAGTGGCAGGATGTTTGTTTTTCAGCACCACTGAAGGTACGGACCTCCCAAACCCCCGCGGCGAGTCAGTCTTGTCTGTCGTCAAACGCGATATTGTTCTTGTTGCAGCCTTGTTTTCAGGCCTTTTTGCCCTTTATGTCTTAGATGACAAATTTTTTCACCTCGCCCTTCTGATGATGAAAATAGACATGTTCGCATTTGGAGGGGGCTTTGCCTCTTTACCGTTGATGCTCCATGAGATTGTAAACGTAAAGGGCTGGCTCGACGGCAAGACGTTTATGGATGGAATAGCTCTAGGCCAGGTTACGCCAGGCCCCATCGTCATTACGGCTGCATTTGTCGGATATTTGTTATATGGATTTGCAGGTTCAGTGGTTGCAACTATAGCGGTCTTCACGCCGTCATTTCTGATATTGGTCATGGTCGTCCCGGTTTTTGACAGGCTGAGGTCATGCAGGTATTTCCTGCCGGTTACAAAGGGAATCCTTTCGTCTTTTGTGGGGTTGCTCTTTTATGTAACGTTGAAGTTCGCCTTTGACATCCATTGGGATGTCGTGAGAGCGTTGTTGGCGTTGGTGGCCTTTGTTGCATTGTCCAAACAGATAGACGTCCTATATGTTGTAGTTGCAGGGGCCGTTGCCTCTTTGATTGTGTTTTAATCCTATCGAGAGTTTTATGATTTTATGATAGGATAGCCCCTAGGATCCCTGCCCCGACGATCACGAAAGACGGATCTGTCTTGGTGAAGGCGATTACAGCAAAGCTTATAACGGCGATCCCTAATGTGGGAAGGTCCACAAGCGCTGTATGTCCAAGCGAAACGGCCACTACTGACAACAATCCTATAACGGCTGGTTTTATCCCTTTGAAGCCCGATTGAACGATTATCGATTCCTTGTAATCGTAATAATATTTCGTCACAAGCGTTGCAATTATAATGCACGGCAAGTATGAACTTAGCATTGCCAATATAGCCCCTATCAAACCGCTGATTTTGTATCCGATAACGGCATTCATAACGGTCATGGGGCCAGGGGTGATCTGCCCGATCGCGATGGCATCCAGAAATTCCTGGTTGGTAAGCAGATGATTCTTTTCCACGAATTCTCTCTGGAGCATAGGAAGCATCACATAGCCACCTCCTATGGTGAGTGCGTTGATGACGATAAGCAACCAGCACAGTCTTAGCAAAACCATCATATACTCCTTCCATAGACAACGAAGCCGAGTGCTCCTGATGCCAGGATAAGGCCGATGGGATTCAATTTGAACAATATGAGGGCAAAAAAGGCGGCCAAGGCAAACAGCGCCGTCTTGTAATCCCTGATAGTGCTTTTTGCCATTTTTAGAATGATTGAAAGCAGCAATCCTATTACGGCTGCTCCAACGCCTTTCATGGCCGAATTCAGCAGGACATTGTCTCTGTTTTTTATATAAAAGATCGCAAGTAATATGGCCAGCACGCTGCCTGTAAACGACTGGCCGACGGTTGCGGCAAGGGCGCCTTTTATCCCTCGCAGCCTGTAACCTATGCAAATACCAGTATTTACTATGGGCGGACCGGGCGTCATCTGTCCGATGGCTATGCTTTCAATAAATTCTTCATGTGTCAGCCATTTGCGCCTTTCAACCAGCTCCCTTTCAAAAAAGGCAAGCATGGAATAGACCCCTCCGAAGGAAAGAGTACCTATTTTAAGGAAGACCAAAAATATCTTTTTCAAAGAGATGGTCGCCATGACAATCCTTTACATTAATTTTCAAATCTATTTTCGGCGGAATTCGTTCTTTGCCTTGTCACAATCTTGTCACAATTATAAACCGTCTTGATGCCGAATATTAAGGAGTCGGCTGATCGTTCCGTCATAGAGGATTGCGGCTTGACATATCATTATTTTTTTATATATAATTAATTATATATGTCTAAAAATTATCCTTCAAAGATATTCGGCTATATATTTAAAGATTTCGATCTACTGCCCCTCATGATGTGTATGATAGATGAACTCCATTTATAAAATCTATGATGGCCATCCTAAAAAACAAGAGCTCTTTTATTAAAATCCGGCATGTTTACAATATAACAAGATTAAGGGAGGTAAAAATGGATAATCTTACCAGGCGTCTCAGTTTTCTTGACAGGTTTCTAACCATGTGGATATTCCTTGCGATGGCGGCAGGGGTGCTGAGCGGCTATTTTTCCCCGCCGATAAAGGACGTTATAGATCTTTTTCAGGTCGGGACGACAAATATCCCAATCGCCACAGGCCTTATCCTCATGATGTATCCCCCGCTTGCCAAGGTGCGCTATGAAGAGCTTGGCAAGGTATTCAGAGACAAAAAGGTCTTGACCCTTTCCCTTGTGCAGAATTGGATCATAGGGCCGATCCTGATGTCTTTACTTGCAGTCATCTTCTTAAGTGGCTATCCACACTATATGTACGGCCTTATCATGATAGGGCTTGCCCGCTGCATAGCCATGGTGATAGTATGGAATGATCTTGCCTGTGGAGATCGTGAGTATGCAGCAGGCCTTGTGGCGTTTAACTCCATATTTCAGGTACTGTTTTATTCCCTCTATGCATACATATTCATTACAAAATTTCCGCTGTTGTTTGGCCTTAAGGGAATAATCGTTGAAGTAAGCATGTTAGAGATAGCCAAGAGCGTATTTATCTATCTTGGCATACCTTTCATAGCAGGCATTGTTACCCGTTTTGTCTTTTTAAAAATCAAAGGCAGGGAGTGGTATGAAAGGTCTTTTATTCCAGTCATAAGTCCTGTTACCCTTATCGCCCTTCTTTTTACCATAGTTGTTATGTTTGCCCTTAAAGGCGAGTATATTGTAAGGCTTCCGCTTGATGTACTCCGTATAGCGATACCGCTACTTATCTATTTTGTCAGCATGTTTCTTGTATCATTTTATCTTGGAAAGCTGTTTGGGGCTGGTTATGAAAAAACAGCTACCCTTTCCTTTACCGCAGCCAGCAACAACTTCGAACTGGCCATCGCCGTAGCCATCGCGGTCTTCGGGATAAATTCAGGCGAGGCCTTTGCAGCAGTAATCGGTCCGCTGGTCGAGGTGCCGGTCTTGATCAGTCTTGTAAACCTGGCGCTTTATTTTCAGAGAAAATATTTTACCGATCAATACTGCAAG
>NZ_JBMFRG010000004.1:0-5486 GCF_049968175.1 Dissulfurimicrobium sp. | reverse complement strand
GTTGCGCAAAACCTGCCGTGCTGATGACCTCAACCCATGAATTAGGGATGGCAAACGAGAGTCGGCTTACGGTGCTCGGTTCCCCTCAGCCAAGCAGGGACAAAGATACTCTTTGCAGAGGAGACCTCAGTAAGATCATGACCTCTGCTTCGCTTGATCCGGATCAGCAGCAGAAGCTTCATTCATTTATATGCGGAGGCAAGGACTCAGTCAGCGCGCTTAACCATTTCTATTACGGCCTTCCCGATAACCAGCGTCTGAAACTCAGGCAGGCCTTCGAACACTATGGATATGACATACAGAATTTCGGCTGTTCCTGTGGTTTTTGATATATTTTTGGCGCGCACAACGCACAAACACCTATAACCATGTCACATAGGTTGTAATGGCGCCTCTAAAATAAAAGGAGAAAATATGATCGAGAGAATTCGCTTCAAAGCAGCCCTTACTGTAATCACGGCGTTTTTTTTGACCGTGGCCTTTGTGTTGACGCCATGGGCGTCAAAGGCTGCATGGGCTGCGGATGCGCGCCCTGTCGCACCATCAGTCATCGCCTACTTTTTCCACGGCACGTACCAGTGAGTTACATGCAGAAAGATCGGCGATCTTTCAAAAGAAGTCATCACAAAGGATTTTGCTGATTACATCAAGGCAAAAAGGCTCAGTTTCGAGGTAGTTAACGTGCAAACCCCTGAGGGCGAGCACTTCATAAAGGATTTCGGGCTCTTCACCAGCTCCCTTGTGCTTGTGGAGCAGGAAAACGGGCGCTCGGTGCGCTACAAAAACCTCGCCAGGGTCTGGGAACTGGCAAGTGATGACACCGCACTTAAAAAATATGTGCATGATGAAACGGCCCAATTTCTGAAGGCTGCAAAATGAGGACAAGACCCCATGGATTTTAACAGCTCCTATCCGGCATTGACCGCCCTCTGGCTCGGCGTGCTCACATCCATCAGCCCATGCCCGCTTGCAAGCAACATAACCGCCCTCTTTTACATGGCTGGCGGCCCCGGTGGCGCAAGGCCAGGCAGGGTATTTTTTAAGGCGCTCTGTTACGCCGCCGGCAGGGCCGTGGCCTACACCCTCGTGGCATGGCTTCTGGCCTGGGGCGTCCTTTCAGTGCCGGCCGTTGCGAATTTTCTCCAGACCTATCTGAACCAGGTCCTTGGGCCGGTGTTATTGATAATTGGAGCGGTGCTGATGGGGTGGATCAGGTTTCCGGCCATAGGGCTTTCAAAGGGGGATAGGCTGAAGGGCCTCGCGGACAGGGCCGGGACCGGTATGGCCGGCGCTGGGTTCCTCGGCCTCCTCTTCGCCCTTTCCTTTTGTCCGGTTTCGGCGGCCCTGTTCTTCGGAAGCCTCCTTCCCATTGCAATAACAAAGCAAAGCCCGGTGATCATGCCAGTCTTTTACGGCCTTGGCACGGCCCTCCCTGTGGTGGTTATCGCCATCCTGCTCTCCCTGGGCATGGATGTGACAGGCAGGCTCTTTTCCACGGCCAGGGTGTTTGAGACCTGGATAAAAAGCCTTACGGCAGCGGTATTTTTTGCCGTGGGCGGCTATTATACATGGTCTTTTCTGCTCTCTCCCATATTCCATTGAGTCTTAATGACCTGATTCTCCTGACAAGGATAAAATATGATATATAATTTGAACAAGGGCTGGATGCAGACTTGCGCGCATAAACGGGTCCAATATCCGATGCTTTCGTAAAAAATCCGGAATGTGATGGCCAAACAGGGGCGAACCTTACCAGAAGGAGGATGAATTATGTCTGAGCAGAGTTGTTCAATAACCTCCCCCGACCTTTCGCAGATAGAGGTTGTAGTCCTGAAGCCGGAAAGCAGGGTCAGTGATTACCAGGAGGCCGTGACCCTTGCCAGGAGCCAGGCTGCGCAGCGGTTCGAGGAGTATATGCTCGTTTCCTGGTATGACAGGGATCGGGATTTCGAGTCACCGCCCAATACCACCGAGTGTCCGAAGGCCTGTCAAAAGAATGGCTATATCTTCTATGGCCTGAGCCATGGCGCAAAACTCAAGGTGGATATCGAGAACGGCCGCTTTGTCTTTTTCTTTGCCCCGGTGGAATAATAATCCCTGGTACAGTATACCTGATGCAGGGACGAAACCATTTCGTATAAGTCGAGTCATATCTGTATGGAGCGCGTCTGGATCAGGATGAACTCGGTCGTCGCTCCAGCATTCTACAGCGCCACAGACTCGAGCTGGGCACCTCTTTTAGCCTTTTTTCATGCCGGTTGTTGTTTTGCGGCCATGTCTGTTGTTACGTCACATGGCACCTCAAGCGAATCGGCGATACTCATAAAACTCTGGAACAGCTTCACCGCCATCATCGCCTCGCATATCTCCTTCTCGGTGGCTCCGGGACATAAGGCCATGGTCTGGTGCGCCAGATGGCAGTATTGGCATCCCTTCATTACCGAGACCACCATAGCGATTATCTCCTTTGTCTTGCGGTCCAAACTACCCTCCCCAGCATGATCCTCTTCACCCGAAACCAGTTCAACTCGGCCCACTCGGGATCCACCGCCGCCTGTGCTTTAAAGAAATTGGGTATCATGCCAAAATTTGCCTTCATATCGTCATAAACTCCGCCGCTTTCCCTGTAGCCTGTTCCTCGTGTAACAGCTTGCATCCCGTTGTGTCCTCCTTAGCAATGGAAATTTCCCCCTTGGCCTTCCGGATTCACGCCTGGTCCATTGGAACCAAGAATATCTCTCCTGTCATCCGCAACGCCTCATCCTCTTCCTCGGCACATCTTTCTTTGACCACTCTTAGAAGCCTTCCAGCCGCTGTCTTATTCCAAAACCATTGTTTGAACGCCGAAGCCCCGGACAATCCGATCGAGCCTGGCCGGGCCAGCACTGCCTCGTAGTAAAACGTCCTGAGGTCAGTTGCAGCAAGGCGAAGCGCGGTAGCCAGATCGAAGTTGTGCACTGGCACATCAATTGCCTCTCCCAAGGCAAGGCGGGAAAGCAGTTCCAAGGCGTCCTCCGGCCCGAAGTATCCGACCGTCGAACGCCCGCGCCTCTTAAGATTCAGGTCATACCACGGCCGCAGTTCCGCGACCTCGCGCCTGAAGGCGGATACGAGCGCCCTCTCACCCGTCTCGTTTCCCGGAGGCGGGGCGAAACTGGCGGGGCAGGCCAACCCATCCCCTTCATGTTCCGTTTCGGGTACATCTCCCGGCGCTTCTTAGGCGAATTCAAGGAGTATCGGTCCTTCCGAGGCCTCAAGGAGTCTGAGGACCGCAAGGAGCACCCTGCGCTGGAAGTCAGCGGCATCAGGGGCGCCCAATGGGCGGCCGAGTTCGAAGGGTACCCAGAGCGCCCTAGGTGGGCGTATGATTTCCGTATGTTCACGGATAAGGCTGATCTGTGTGGTGGGAATGCCTTCTGATTCGAGGTAATGCGCCAATGCGCCCACGGCGCGGGTGCAGAGCGGTCACACCGGCACCAAGAGGGCTGCGTCCACGCCGTCACCCTTTAGAATAGCGGCCATGTTGCGCGCTGACGGCTCCATTTCTGCTGGATTGGCCCCTCCCATAAATGAATAATGGTAATCGGCCACGCTTCCGATGACGCCATCAGCTGCTAGTTCATGGAGCCGATCCAAAGGAAACACTACATTCCAATCCCGCTGGAAGCCGGTGCGATCGAAATTGGTCGATATGTGGGTCATCACCAGATCCATGGCCTTCGTGTCCGCCGGGATTATACGGTACTCCCCGCTCATCCCCACGAAAGGACGGTCGTCACGACGATGCAGTCCGGCGGTGGATATTAAGGCACCCGCCGTTGCGATAGAGGCGACCCCTGCACCCATGGCTCGTCCTTAAATGAAGGACAGGGAAGGTCCGCTATGTGAGAGCGAAGAGGTTCTGGTATTTTTTCAAGTCTTGCCATTTAAACTCCTTTTCCGTTATGCATTGTCTTCCCGGGTCCTGCGTTCCGGCAAGGAAAGATATCCGGCTGCGCCCGATGCCCAATACCCTAATAAGTTGTATATGCAACTCTATGGACAAAAAAATTATTTATTTTGGATAGTTCCCATC
Source organism: Dissulfurimicrobium sp. (assembly GCF_049968175.1). NCBI lineage: Bacteria > Deltaproteobacteria > Dissulfurimicrobium > Dissulfurimicrobium sp. The sequence goes on along the minus strand of NZ_JBMFRG010000004.1, from coordinate 1,411 downwards.
GGCCAAAACCTTTCCGTCAGCTTCATCAACGCATTGGCTCCATCCCGGCCGAGACAGCTCAATGTATCATCCTGCGCCTTCGCCCAGGCAAGATACGCCTTCTCAAGGACGCTTTCGCCTTTGGGGGTGATTTTGACAACAGCAAACCCGCTCCCACCTTCTTTGATGGAGTCTATCCAATTATTTTTTTTCATGCGCTCGATATTCCTGCTCAGGGTTGATTTCTCCATATGCAGAATCCTGCATATGTCACCGTATCTAGCGCCGCCTGTAATAAGGATGATCGTCAGGATGCTAGCCTGATTGAGGCTTATGCCATACGGACGCATGGCCGTATCATATATATTTGTTATGATGCGATTTAGCAGTCTGACCCTGACGGCAATACAGTCTCTTGAGATCAGCTCCGCCTGCTTGCGAAGATTAGAGTTTTTCATGTATATGTCTCTATGTTGTATATACAACATATCTAAAATAACCCAGTTTGTCAAGGATGGCTTCCTAGCAATCACCACTTTACCACATTCACCAGGGCCGGGCCCCGCTGCACGGTCCGGTGGTATTCCACCGCCGGTTCGCCAAAGGCCATCGCATACCCCAGGGTGTGGTTTTCGGGAATGCCGAGCCTGCCGGCCACGTCGGGGCAGGCGGCAAGTGCCATCATGAAGATGCCGTCCCAGACAGTGCCGACCCCGTGGGCATGGGCGATCATCTGGAAAGTGGTCAAGGCGATAAGGGTATCCTGTACCGGACAGGGGGCGTCCGCCGGTGCGCTGGTGATGATAAGATGCGGCGCTCCCCGAAAAAGAATGTCCTTGCCCTCCTGCTGCCAGGCAATGACAGCTCGGCCGAGGTACTTGCCGGTCAGACCTTCCGGTAGTCTCCCTTCATCTTGAAGTTGCGCAAGGCGGCTAATCAGATGATCCCGTAGCCTGTTCATCACGGCCCGCTCCCTGACCACGGTGAAGAGCACCGACCTGGAGTTGACCCCGGTGGGCGCATGGCAGGAGATTTCAAGCAGCTCGTCGATCAGCTCCGGGGCCAGATCCCTGTCGCGATAGCGGCGCACCGACCTCCTCCCCTTGATCAGGGTCGCAAGGCCTGCCGGATCCGGCATGTTTCCCTTGAGCACGGTGCCCGCGTCAGGGTCCTTGCCGAGGATCGAAACGGCCGCGGTCGGGCAGACGGCAAGGCAGTGCTGACACTGGAAGCACCCCGCTTCATTGGTCATTTTAGGGTAGCCATCCATGACGATGACGCCCGCCGGGCAGTCAAGCGCACATTCGCCGCACTGGATGCAACGCTCCTCATCGATGTGAAACTCAATCATGGTATCCTCCTTCAGGATGCTCATCCGCATACCTTATACCTTATACCTTATACCTTTGCTCTTTCCCCTCCCTTCTTATCC